>JAOTTU010000124.1 GCA_029864225.1 Gammaproteobacteria bacterium
GAGTCATCTCCCTTTGAAAGAAAGTAGTCCGCACCGTTCCGAAAGGCTAGCTGACGGTTCTCCGGCAGGTCGTTGGTGGTTAGAATAACGATTACAATATCGCCATACACCCGCTTTATCTTTTTGGTTACGTCCAGTCCGTTTTCTCCAGGCAACTGGATGCCCATAAATATTAGATTCGGACGCCAATATTCAACCTTGCTCAGCGCTTCTCTCCCGTCACCCGCTTCATCGACAGTAATCAACGGGAAGTACGAGAGCAATACGTCCGAAAGTGCTTGCCTGAAGCTGATATTATCCTCAACAAGCAGGGTATTGAACATTGATGTGTCACCCACTCAGATCGACTAGTGTGCTGCGTATTTGTTCACTTAAAATCCTGATGAAATTGTTGCCAGTTATCTGGTAGCTAAGCACTCTATATTTCTCCATGTAACTGCGCCCTTGCGATTGCCGGTCCCTACGATACCGCCGCCGTGCATGTTGAGAGGTTTCTTTAGCGTCGAAAAAAGGCCTGCATTCATTGTTAATCGTTGTCCTTGCAGCAAGATAGCAAACTAGATGCAAAACCTGTGCCTTCCTGCGCAAGGCGGGAAAAGCCCTGCAGTTTAATGCGGTGGTGGGATTTGAGCCGAGTGCTAACACGATCGGGACCGTTTATTTAGTCGCCGTTACCCGACAGTTAATCCGTTGCGGCGGCTATCTGGCTGATTAGAGCAGAAAACTTTTGTCGCTATAAGTTGACGCAAGTCAGCCGGTGGATCCACAGTCTGGCCGGCTCGCGGAGCATTCACAGCCGGGTTATCTGGTTCCAATACACGACGAGAAGAACGCTACACGATGAATTTCCCACTAAGTGCCGGGTAATAATGGTATTACACCAAATCCACATCCATGGGCCTGCGCATGGTTGCCTCCCTTCCTTCAGTCTCTGGCTGCACTGTCGTAGTCTGGCATAGAATGGATATCAATGATTTCAGTCCGCTTCCCAATCATCCGCACCAACTCCCGGTTCAGCGCTGGCAGGTGGACGGGTCTGACGGCGGTATTGATGGCCTGCATGAGCCTGTTGCCAGATCGCGTACTCGCGGGTGGCGGTCCTGAAAATGTACTGGTGGTCGTCAACGGGGATTCACCAGTCTCCCTGCAAGTCGCCAACGCCTATGTGGAGATGCGCGAGATCCCGCAGGGACATGTGCTCTGGTTGCATGATATCCCCTATCCGGACAGCATCAGTATCGATACCTTCCGGGCCCGTATATGGAAACCCATCCGTGATTTCATTTCGCAAAACCGGCTCGATGATGAGATTGATATCATTGCCTACTCGGCAGATTTTCCCTATGCCGTCAATTTCGCCGTGTCCCTCAAGGCCAACAAGCTCCCCAAGCTGAAATATCACGGGAAAGAGGCCTCCCTGACGGGGCTAACCTATTTCGCCCGCCATGTTGAAACCGGGAGCCCCTATTATCTGGCAGGCAATGCCAACCGGTATTTCCGCCGTAATCTGGCCCCGGGCAGGCACCTGCCGCGTTCCCTGACGGATGCGGAAACCCGCTTGCAGCGCGTGGCGGATAAGGCATTCCGAAAAAAGGATTATCAGGCAGCGCTTGCAAGCTATGAATCACTGGCCCAGGGTTTTCCCGAGCATGGCGGCTTGTGGCATGGACTGGCCCGGAGTCATGCTGCCCTCGGTAATACCGGGGAGGCCATGGTGGCATTGCAGCAGGCGGTCAACCATGGCTGGTCCAACAGCCTGCAAACCCGGAATGACCGCTATCTGGAAGTACTTTCTGACGATCCCGCGTGGCAACGCCTGCTGGATCGCATGGAAGAGCGCAATGGTCCGTTTCAGGCAGCTCATGGTTTCAGCGCTCACTATGAGTGGACCGGCGCGACACAGCCAGTGAAGACGTTCAGAAGTGACTCCCTCAACAGCTATTACCTTGCGACGCTGCTGGCCTACACCGGTACCTACGGGAATAGCGTCCCCGAGGTGAAAAACTATCTCGCAGCTGCGCGTTCCAGCGACGGGACCCAACCAGACGGCACGGTGTACCTGCTTGCGAACAACGACGTGCGTGCCGAGACGCGGCAACCCCTGTTTCTGGAAACCGTCGCAGCACTGGAACGTCGCGGGCACCGTGCCGAAATATTAAGCCGGGGACAAGCGCAGCAGAATGGTATCCTGCCGCAGGGCAAGGAGGATGTCATCGGTGCCGTGATAGGTGCTGCAAAATTCAAGTGGCAGTCCTCCGGCAGTCGCCTGCTACCCGGCGCCATCGCCGAATCCCTGACCAGTTACGGGGGGCATTTCAACAGTCACAAGCAGACCAAACTCACGGAGTTTCTCCGTTACGGTGCCGCCGGTGCAAGTGGTGCGGTGGCCGAACCGTTCAGCATCCAGGCAAAATTTCCGGTGCCGCTGCTGCATGTCCATTACGCGGACGGTTGTTCCCTTGCCGAGGCCTTCTACCAAAGTGTGGAAGCACCGTATCAGCTGCTGATCGTTGGTGATCCACTGGCCCGGCCTTATGCCCGCTTTGCCGGTGTCGAGCTGGCCTCACCCGACCCGCACACCCCGTGGTCCGGTGTCGTAACACTGCAGCCGAAGGTTATGCCGGCGCCGGACCGACCGATTGCCCAGCTTGAATTGTGGGTCGATGGGCAGCTGATTGCCTATGCGCTGCCAAACCAGCCCTTTAGCTGGGATACGCGAAGCAGTGATGATGGCTTTCACGAGCTCAGGCTGGTGGCCATGGAAGCTGGCCCCATTGAAACCCGGTCATATGCTCGTATCGGAGTGATGCTGGCCAATAGCGATCATCGCCTCGCCCTGGATCCACAGCAGCAGCGGGTCCGCCACGGTGACACCATTACCGTTTCCGGTACGGCCGCCGGGGGCAGTGAGGCGGCTGTCTGGCAGGGCAACCGGAAGCTGGCATCCGCCCCCGTGAACGAGGGGCGTTGGCGGCTGCGGATTGATTCGCAAATGCTTGGCGCCGGCCCGGTCTCACTGGATGTACGCGTGACCTTTTACGATAATACCGTGGTGCGCAGTGCACCCCTGAAGATTGATATTGAGCCGCCGGAGTTTACCGGGAAAGCAGAGAGCACCCGGCGGCAGGATCCCGGGAAAATTGAGACAGCCGAGACCGAAGGCAAGCCCAAAGAGTCCAAGCCGGTAAAACTGGGTGGCAAGCTGCGTGATATAACCGATGTGCAACACCTCACCATGGCGGGGCAGTTCGTGGTCGCTCACTCCGGCTTTTTTGAACTCGTTGTTTCCGGCGCAGGAGAAATCAGCCTCGCTGTCGATGCCCGTCCTCAACTGTCAAACCAGACTCTGGTCAATAAACAGACACGGTTTTTCCCGCTGGCACTGGAGCATGGCCCGCATGATCTGACGATTGAATTTTCACCCGCGGATAACAGGCCATACCTGAAGCTAATGCTGGAAGGCGATCAGGTCGCCACCATACCCGAGGTCAGGGTGGTCAGCGAAATTCGCAACAAGGCAAATACAACGCCCTGATGATAAGAATGCCTGCAAACCGGTAGATTACAGGCACATAGCGGTGTTCCTGCAGGGAAGGCCGGTAGGCCTCAGTGCTTCATCAGCTTGTCGGTCGGCAGGATCATGTCGAAGCCTTGCATGTTGGCCGGCACCACAATGGTATTGGCACCCGTCTCTGCAAACTTCTGCAGGGTAAGGTTGAGCTCATGCTGCAGGTACTCGCTGGTCAGGGTCTCGTTGATAATGTCGTTGGCATTAGCGATGCCCTGCGCACGGATGGCCTCGATCTCGGCATTCTTGCGCTCGATCTCGACCATGATCTGCTTGGCCTCCAGCCGCTTCTGGTTGGCAACTGCCTCACGGATCGATTCCTCAATAGAGGGGTCAGTCAAAACTGAACGGATTACCACGCGGGTAATCTCGAAGACGTCGGGATCGTTGCTATCCAGGCTCTCCATCAGACGGGTCTTGATGGAATCGGCGATCTGCTCGCGTTTCTTGTGCATTGTAAGCGAGTCAATCCGGGCAACGGTCTCGTAGGCAGCACGGCGTGCCTCGCGGAAAACCAGGCGGTAGGCCGGAAAATAGCTGTCGGACTCATTGTCGTACTGGTGGGCGTTGGCATACTTGACGTACAGATCTGAAATTTGATTGCTTGCTGCCTTGTAGAAGATCGTGACATCCATGTCACGCAGCGAGAGGTTGTCGGCCGCCTTGGGTGTCAAATCGGTGAGGTCGATCGCGATTTCCTTGCCGACAAACTCGGCGATCTGGGTGACCACGGGTAGCTTGAGATTCAGGCCGGGAGAGGACTCTTCCGGATTGACCTTGCCGAGGGTCTTCCTGACACCCACGTTGCCTGACTCGATCAGAACTACCGAGAAATAGAGAAATGTGATGACCAGGATACCGAAAAATATCGTTGCAGCAGAACGCATGACCCTAATCTCCTTTAAGAATGCCAGACCTCTCATAAATGTCCTCAAGACCCGCCGTAAGGCAGCCGGTACCATCAAAGAAATGCCCATCAGGAGATACTGATCGGCCTGTCACAGTATTTCTATAATACCGGCGTACACCTCTGCCGAGACCCACTTCCGGTTACGATTGTTGCAGCATCTCGCCGAGCTGCAGCGGAGCCCGCCGTTCATCCTGTTCATACCAGCGCCGGAATACCTCAACTCCGGCTTCCAGATAGCGGCGTTCGTCCCCGTTGTCCAGGAAACCCTGCAGGCGTTCGCTGATGCTGCCGGTCTCGGTCACCGGCATGTTGAAATACCTGTCGAGAAACATCACGAACAAGGCAAGGGTCTGGGTTTCATCCAGTCCCTGCTCCCTGGCCAGGTAGTCGATCGCGCCGAAGTGAAAGGCCATCACCTTGCGCTGCTTGGGCGGATAGCGGCCTATGTCTTCGGCATCGACGCCCTGGATGGTGGCGGTGGTAAAGCGGTCCACGATCTTGCGTGCATCGTCGAGTGGATTAACGCGGGGCTCCGCGCCGAACAGTTTGCTGAAAAGTCCCATGATTCTTGTCTGCCTGTTGCGGGTGTGAGTCTGCGTTGTTAATCGTTGATCATTGCCGTACGTCGAAGTTCGCGCTGGGCCGACTGGAACACAGTGACCAGCACGATGCCGGTGAGCAGGAAATTGAACAGCTTTTCGCTATTGAATGACGCGACCGCATCTGTTTCCAGGGGCAGTTCAACCAGCGTGAATATGGGGAGCATGACGCCCAGAAACAGGATGAGCAGGTTGACGCTGCTCTCGGCCATGGCGATGAGGGGCGTATAGCTGGTCTGCCAGTAGCAGCCCGCCGCGCACAGCAGGCAAAAACCGTAATAGAGATAGCGGTATTCGGGCAGGGTCAGGCCGGATGCCCTGACGCTGATACCGTAGCGAACGTCCAGAAGCAGGAACAGCGGCGTAAGCAGGTAATACGCCCTGACCAGGCTGCCTTGTGTCAGCGCCATTCCGGAAGCCCATGCGCCGGCATGCGTCGGTCCAAGATCGGTTGCGTCATCTAGGCGGACGACTCGCGCGGTCCGGCGAAATACCAAACGATGACACCGATCAATGGCAGCGCGAGTACCAGCACGATCCACAGGGTTTTGCTGCCGGTCGTTGCCGAACTCTGGAATATGTTCAGGATGGCCCAGACGTCGGCCGCCAGGATCAGTATTCCGAATATGCTTCCGATTTCCATCTTGATCCTCTC
>JAOTTU010000125.1 GCA_029864225.1 Gammaproteobacteria bacterium
GATCATCGCCGTCTTCCCGTAGTCCGGCGCCAGAACAAGCCTTCCAGATGCCATCATTCGTCGAATAACAGGCCGCGGTAGTGGCGATACCAGTCGCTCTGGAAGTGTTCCTCTGGGTCATATACCCGCTTCAGCTCCAGGAACTGGCGCAGTTGTGGATAGCACCGCTCCACCTGTTCGCGCGTGGCCCACCTATGGTACGTGAGGTAGTAGTTTCCACCGCGCTCGATTGCGAGGTCGATGAGTCGCCGGAAGGCGTCTGCGGAATGGGCGATACCATTTGGGGTATGGACTGTATGAAGGTTGAAAATCACGCAGGCCCAGGGTTTGCTGGCCCAGGCCAGGAACGACACCTCGTCGCGCTCGATGAGCCTGATGGTCCCATAGATGACGTCGACCTGATGCTTACGGAAATCTTCGGCGGCGGCCACCATGAAGTCTGCCAGCCGCTCGCGCGGGACGAACAGTTCCGAGATCATTTCGGTTGCCCGAAATGAAGCCCCGAGGGCCTCATCGAGACGCCGATGGTAGCCATCCTCATAGTCCGCTAGCTGGTGCTGGTCCGAGGAGTAAATCTGTCCTGATGTCGCCAGATAGTGCTCACTATAGAGCTTGAAAGCAAGTCGTTTGTCGGTGTGCGCGAGCGAGATCAGGCGCCTCCAGTCATCGCGGGAAAGCACCTGCTGGTCGGCAGGTGGTGGCTGTTCCCGCTCGACTGGCCGGTAACACGAGAACACCCCGGTGCGCAGGAAGTCTTCGGATGTGTCGTCGGTCGCGAATTGGAAGTCTCCGTACAGAAAGCCATCACCGATCCGATCATTGAAGCGTCTCACAAGATCGTCAATCTTCGCCAGCTCGACGACACGCTCGAGGGTTCGCCGCGGCACGAGTCGCAGAGTCGCCGCATAAATGCAACCGAACAACCCGTAGCCTCCTACGACGAGGCGGAACAGCTCAATGTTATGGCCGCGGCTGCACTCGATTGTCTCGCCGTTCGCGTTCACAAGTAGGAGTGACACGACGTCGGAGACGAAGGGCCCCATTGTCAGCCCCCGCCCGTGAGCGTTCGCAGAGATCGTGCCGCCGACCGAAATCCGATCAGCCCCTGTCTGCTTTTGCGCGATTGTCCACGGGCGCGGCAGGCCGGCCTGAACATCGTCGAGATACTCAATCAAATCGGGCCACTGAATACCGGCCTCGACCTCGACCAGACCGCGCTCGAAATCGAAGTGAAGCACCCGGTTCAGTGCCCTCGTGTCGAGCAACAGTCCCCCATTGCAAAACTGCTGGCCGCCCATCGCGTAGCGACCGCCGGCCACAGCTACGGGAACCCCAAGCACGCGTGCCCGTGCGACCCCTGCCCGTATCGCTTGCAGTGAGTCGACGGAGACGACCTCGGCGGCCTCCGAGGCATTCAGCTCCGAGTGGAGATCGTTGACTGCGACGCCCATTATCCGTTTCGGCTGACTTGGCGTTCGGTTCAGGCGGCGCTGATGCGCATCCGATTGATCAGCAGGATGCTTGTTCCCCCCACCCAGACAATGTAGAACACGAGATTGAGAAAGCCGGCCCCATGCGGAGACCAGAATCCGCCATGGTTTAAGGCGGTTGTGCTGGCCACTGCCCACAGTCCCGCGACAAGACTCACCCGGCCCCACCAGGCGGGAATGAATCGGGTGCGGAGCGCGGCTACGGCAACCGGAAGGAAGAACCCTGCGCTGATGATATTCTGGCCCGTGTCGATAACGGAACCGAGGTGGAAGATGACCGCCACGGTATCCGGAGAGATATCACCGATACTGATGAAAGCCAAGCCACTGCGCATGATGGTCGCGGCCGAGCCAAGCGCTAAAGCGACTACGAACGACATTCCCGCGGCAACCGCAAGAAGCGGTTCGCGGGCATCCAGCATGGCCATAACAAGCGCAGACATGAACCAGATCATTGCGAGCGTGCCAAGTCCCTGAACGAACATGCTCCAAATCACTCGGGCGTGGTTGTCCGCAAAGAATCTGAGGATGGCCCCTGGATCGTCGGCAACTGTCGGCCCGTTTCCGTAGATCAACCACCCTATAACGAACAAGACAACGCTCATCAGTCCTCCGGCGGCCGCGAGCCGGTCCCACATCTCTCTAGTCATTATTCAGTCCTCCGCGGACTTTGGTAGGGAGATTCAGGATAACCGATAAATGGCGAGAATCAACTTGAGCATCAATCTTGGTGGTAACGCATCCATGGGGTGATGTCTCCATGGGGCATGAAGCCGCCGTTCTTTGCGATCATCACACCAGCTGCCGACCCGGATCTTGCTCATCCCGCTGCGGCCTGTCGGAAACAGCGACGCATGCCATGCGAACAACCTGTTTTCGGTCAGCGTTTCGGCATAGTTGCCGGTTGCATCCAGCGTCATCTCGACCACGCCCTCGACATCGCAGTCTGCAGGAGCAAGACTGTCTAAGTTAGCGTTTTTAAGTGACAATTACGAATTCGCCACAGACAGCGTGGACTTTAGGGGAAAGGGCATCTATTCTTCCTGTACGCTGCGGCGGCTTGTCCCGCGGTGCTTGGCTATTCGCCTTTTGTCACGCGATAATTTGCATGTCAGGTTTCTCAATGCAACTGTGGGAAATTTGGCTCTTAGTAATGATGGCAAGTTAAAAACCAGAGGTTAACGCTATGGCTTATCAAAGACCTAATTTCAAGACGCAATACGAGAATTATATTGGTGGGAGATGGGTAGCCCCCGTTGATGGTAAATATTTTGACGATATTTCCCCCGTTGATGGAAGTGTCATTGCCAAAGTACCGAGATCCAATGACAAGGATATTGATCTGGCCGTTAAAGCTGCCTGGAAAGCAGCCGCGACGTGGAGCAAAACCTCAGCGACGGAACGCTGTAACCTCATATTAAAAATTGCCGATCGCATAGAAGAAAACCTGGAAAATCTGGCAGTGGTCGAAACCTGGGATAATGGTAAAGCCGTTCGAGAAACCCTGGCGGCGGATATTCCATTAGCAGTCGATCACTTCCGTTACTTCGGCAGTGTAATACGTGCTGAAGCAGGAGAGATCTCCGACCTTGATGCAAATACTGTTTCTATGGAAGTCCATGAACCATTGGGCGTAGTAGGTCAGATTATCCCCTGGAACTTTCCGATTCTTATGGCGACGTGGAAACTGGCCCCAGCGTTAGCTGCCGGCAACTGCGTTGTTTTAAAACCAGCAGAACAAACCCCGGTATCTATACTGTTCCTGATTGAAGCAATCGCTGATGTACTTCCTGCCGGGGTCTTGAATGTTGTTAATGGATTCGGCCCGGAAGCAGGTAAACCTCTGGCAACACATAAGGATATTAAGAAAGTTGCATTTACAGGGGAAACTACGACAGGACGACTCATCATGCAATATGCATCAGAGAATATCATTCCTGTAACTTTGGAGCTTGGCGGTAAATCACCCAACATTTTCTTCGAAAGTGTCATGGCTAAAGACGATAACTTCCTTGACAAGTCCATCGAAGGACTAGTCTTGTTTGCCTTTAACCAGGGTGAGGTTTGTACTTGTCCATCTCGCGCATTGATTCAAGAAAGTATTTATGATGAATTTATGAAGCGGTGTTTAAAGCGTATTGGGGCAATCACCATGGGAGACACGCTTGATGCAAGCACAATGATGGGTGCACAAGCCTCCAATGATCAGTATGAAAAAATATTGAATTACATTGATGTCGGTAAACAGGAAGGAGCAGAACTCCTGATTGGAGGTGAAGCATACAAGAATAAAACTTACCCGAATGGCTATTACATTCAGCCGACTGTCTTCAAAGGCAACAACAAGATGCGGATCTTCCAGGAGGAAATATTCGGGCCTGTCCTGAGTGTGACCACATTCAAGGATGAGGCTGAAGCATTGGATATTGCCAATGACACTTTATACGGGCTTGGTGCTGGCGTATGGACGCGCGATGTACATCAAATGCAAACATTTGCCCGCGGTATTGAAGCGGGTCGAGTTTGGTGTAATTGCTACCATGCTTATCCTGCGCACGCTTCATTCGGCGGATACAAAAAATCCGGCTTTGGGCGAGAAAACCACAAGATGATGCTCAATCACTACCGTCATACCAAGAATGTGTTGATGTCTTATGACAAAAATCCACTAGGATTCTTCTAAACAGGTAATTGGGTTATGGGCAGTTCGTAAAGAACTGCCCATGTCTTTGACTGGAGATCTATATGTATGTAGAACGACTATCAGTTACAGACAAAGCCAAAGTAATTATCGATCAATTGCGAAAACAGCATGGAGAGCTGATGTTTCATCAAAGCGGGGGCTGCTGTGATGGCTCTGCTCCCATGTGTTTTGCAAAAGGTGATTTTCTGATTGGTTCCAGGGATTTATGTTTGGGTGAAATTCATGGATGCAAATTTTATATGGCATCCGATCAATTTGAGTACTACAAAAACATGCAAATAACTATTGATGTCTCAGAGGGCAGGGGGTCGAGTTTCTCATTGGAAATCCCGCTGGGTGTGAGATTTATGTCACTTTCAAGAATATTTACAGATGATGAAATAGAAAATATTAGACCAATTGAAACCTGAGGAAGGCCTGATTAATTTATCTTTCGTCATTCCGGCGAAGGCCGGAATCCAGTAACTGCCTGATTGCCAACTGCTGGATTCCGTTCTCCGCTGCGCTCCGCCCGGAGTGATGGCTTGATCAGACTTTCCCTTAAGGTGTTCCACTAGACAAAGCGTTCGCTATCCGCGGCGTCAGAGTGGTTCTCCGCCGATATCCGATGTGAAATCCATGCTGTCGCATACTGGTCTGAGGATCCGACAGCAACGTGCCGTTGCCCAGCATGTCAACAATGGACGTCAGCGCGATGCAGGCAGGAGACACAAAATCGGCGTTGCGTATATCGTCTGACGCATTCGTGAATGTTTCATGCTATGCAATGAGGAAAAAACAAGACGCAATCTCTTTATTCTTACTTTTGCATTTGTTTGGCAGGCGGTGAATATCGGTTATCAAGGGCATTATCTATTTTAACAGTAAGACTTTCGACGGCTTTGACCGTTAGCTTTTGATTTGGCCCTTTTGCCTCAGAAACATAGTCGCCTATCAATTTAGCATCGCTGACTCTAATTAAATGCCCCATCAAATAGGCAAACAAAAAACTGGGTTTATGAAGTCTACCAACAAGCACATAGTCAGCGCCAAACTGCTTGCCTAAATTCGCAGCAATATCATTATGATCAAATAAATATCCAAAGCCACTATCGGCATTTTCCTGGCTCTTTGGGTCAATGCTAATAATTACATAACCCGCTTTCTTAAGTTCCGCTTCCAATAACGGTTTTATGGATGCCGTTCGTTTAATCTCTGCAGGTATTCGTGGAGCCAATGTTAAATCTTTAAGTTCAAAGTCAAGAATTGCAATTTTGGTTTCCGCAAACACGCCAATGCTCATAAGACATAATATGAATGAGCTGACTACGCGAGGTATCCACAGGTATTTTTTAGAATTCATAAGCAAAGCCCTGTCAACTTACGAGAATAGCCCTGGACAATCTTGCTGTTAACATCGGACTGTCCTTTAGTTGCCGCATTGCATTGATTATCAACAGCAGCATTACCGTTCTGGTATTGACACTCACTTCTTATAGGCTCTTTCCGGTTTGAAGTGCATAT
>JAOTTU010000126.1 GCA_029864225.1 Gammaproteobacteria bacterium
GCGCCGGGCGGAACCCAGGCTCGATGGGAAAATTCTCTACGAAGTGAAACTTGGCGACGAGTTCCTGATGTCCAGCCTGTTTACCAACGCCGAGATTCAGCTTGCGAGACTAGGGCTCGCCGCGCTTGAAGGCACTGACCTGGACTTCGTGGTCGGGGGATTGCGTCTGGGCTATACAGCGGTTGCGGCCCTGGAAGACCCGTCAGTCAGGTCGCTCATGGTCGTCGAGGTGATGGAACCGGTTATCGACTGGCATCGTCGGGGCCTCGTACCGCTTGGGAAGGAATTGCTATCAGACCCTCGTTGCACCCTTGTCCATGCCGACTTCTTTGACGTTGCATCATCATCCGGCGATGGATTCGATCGTACAAGCACACAACGGCTGGTTCACGCTGTGTCGCTGGATATCGATCATTCACCCAGCCATTGGCTCAACCCTGGAAACAGCGTATTTTATACAGCGCCGGGGCTTCGAAACCTGGCTGACAAGCTCCATCCCGGCGGTGTCTTCGGGCTGTGGTCCAATGATCCCCCGGATGCTGAATTCACGCGACTGCCGGATACCGTATTCCAGTCTTCCGAGTCCAAAATTGTGACCTTTTCGAACCCATATACGGGCGCTGAATCGTCCAACACCGCCTACCTGGCTCACAAGAGCAAATAATGGCAAATGGTGAACTCAGGCAGGTGAGAGCTGTAGCGAATGGTACATAACCAGGTTCTGCAGCTCGTTTCGGCCTGCACCCAG
This sequence comes from Gammaproteobacteria bacterium, assembly GCA_029864225.1. Taxonomy (GTDB): domain Bacteria; phylum Pseudomonadota; class Gammaproteobacteria; order UBA9214; family UBA9214; genus CAMYJZ01. The sequence goes on from JAOTTU010000126.1 coordinate 749, forward strand.
GGCGTCAATCTGTCCATGGGATTGCATTCTGGCCATAGTGACTCTCAGGAAACGATTTAACGCGAGAGGACTTTCCCTTATACTTTGCCTGAACATCAAATCCAATTGAACAGGATCGCAAATGGCCAAAACCAACTACGCATTCGAAAAGCGTCAGAAAGATATCGCCAAGAAAAAGAAGAAGGAGGAAAAGCGGCAGCGTAAAGCCGAGGCAAAGGACGAACAGCATCCGGAGAACCCGCCGCAGCCGCCCGTCGACGAGACCACTGTCGACTGATCGTCACTCGAGGAAAAGGGGACATTCTGGTTTTTATTGCAACCCGGTAATCCGGATGAGTGAAAAAACCGGAATGTCCCCTTTTTTCCTTGCAGTTCTTACCACATCAAATCATCGGGAACCTTGTAATCCGCGTAGGGATCATCTTCCCCATGCTCCAGCTGTGTCGTTGCATTGCTGACAATGCAGGATTTCTCGCGCAGCATGATTTTCTCTGCAACAATCGACGGAATCACATCGTATCGATCATCAAACCTGACAATGGCGAGAAGGCCGCGTCCCAGCTTTTCGTGGACCTCTTCCGAGACAAAGATCTTCCTGATCGCTGTACCATCCTGAAAGTTATATCCCAGCTCGCCGTAGTCCCGCGGCAGCCGATTCAATTCCACCAACTGACGAACCTGAGCATGAACTGCTTTGCGCTCGAGTTCTTCCTTTTGCTGGCGATTGAGTTCGCGATCGCGAGCCGCTTTCTCTGCCGCTGCCTGCCGGGCAGCCTCCGCAGCTTCATCGACCACCTCGATCTTCTGCTTGTTCTTCTGTTTCTGTTGCTTGATCTTCGACTTCTTCGCCTTGTTGAGCTGGGTCTTGTTCACCAGGCCGGCCTTGAGAAACTGGTCACCAAACGAATTTGCCATCGGAGTTACCTTCACATTCCAGAATTCAGCGGTTCTCGCAAGAGCATGCACTATCCAATCATTCTATATATCATATTCATATTCTAACCCGGCGGCAGTCCAGATGGACACTCTGTACAAGCTGCAACCACAAGAGCATAAATGATAAATCGGGACAAACCACGATGACAGGGCGTTACTGTCAGAAAATGTGATCTGTGCCCTATTCACCCTGCTTTGGGAACAGCATGCTTCACTTCAGACGCAGTCGGGACGGTCGCTAATACTGTAACAGACGCCTTCAAACAGCCCAGGAGACCGCCATCGGTGTAAATCATGCAGGCCGCACAGGAAAAAATGACGTGACCAGACTATTAACCGGCTCAGTGCTGGCCGTTTTGCTGTCATTCCAGGCACAGGCGTCTGACAAAATGACCAGGGAACACATCCAGCAGGTTATCGATGTGACTGATGCGGCTGCAAAGAATCGCGACACAGCCGGCATTGGGGAGTATCTGAGTGAAACCTTCGAGAAAGTAATCGAGTTTCCCTATGATGAATGGATGGCTACAGTGCGACTCGATAAGGAAAAGTACCTGAACCTGATCGACGAGGGCTGGCCAACAATCGAGGATTACGAGTATCAGCGCGATAATACGGTTATTCACGTCATGCCGGACGGCTTGAGTGGACACTCGTACTCAACTATAACCGAGACCCTTACACTTGACGGCACAAGAAGGGTCAGCAAATTCCGCGAACATGCTTTATACGCACTGGAAAACGGGAGGCCGGTAATAACGCAGATCAGCGGCCACACACTGGTTGGACATACAATGCCAGAACCGGATGATAGTGCAGGAGCATCTCGCAGGCGCGATTATTAGTTCATCGCAACGCACTCAGTAGCCCCTCCTCCCTTACGAATGATGCCCCCCGTAGGCGCCTCGCAGGCGCGATTGGTGCCTGGAAGTGGCTAAGGCCGGGCTGCAAAGGCCTTATCAAACAGGGCCTCCAAGGGACCATGTGCTCCCCGAAGCTGGTCGATGACAGCCTTCGCCCAGTCGAAGTATTCCTGGCGTCTTTTCAGATCCCAATCTGCTGGCGGGTTACTGGCTACATCACGCAGGTTACTGATCTTGTCCGCCAGCTTGACCCGCTTCGCCTGGTCGCCGATATGCGCGGCGTGCTCGATCTGATACTGCTTGCGCACTGCCTTTTCCAGAGTCTTGTCATCGGTGACATCCATGACGATAGTCCTGATCTCCTCACCAAACTCTCGCTCCAGTTCCTCGGGGGTAGTGTCTGTATCCTCAACAGTATCATGTAGCAAGGCAGCGCAGATCACGCTGATATCCGTGATATGCCCCTCATTGCAGAGGATATTGGCCAGTGCGATTGGATGATTGATATAAGGTGATGATTCAACATCCTTGCGCCGCTGATGCCGGTGCTTGTGCGCAGCAAAGGCGAGCGCCTTCAACAATTGCTTCAGGTCTTCTTCACTGATACTCATGGCTAGCCCCCTGTTAACCATATTATCGAACCGGTACAGGATAGCTGCCGCAAGCTGCGGCAGCTATCCGGCAGACGCCTCATTTTCATCGTTTCAGGTAATACGCGCAAATCTTCCGGATATGCATCGAACATAAACATTTCCGATCGGACCCTTTTGTCATCGTTAATAACAATGCAATGATCGCTCAATCGGCGGCCTGCGAATCCCCGTCACGCAGGCGTTTCAGGAGATAGACAATCAGTGCCGTCACGAGAATCAGGTAGCCAACGGATATTATTATGATCGCCATGAATGCCTCTGAAACATGGGTGTGCGCATTTGCCAGCACAAAGATCAGTAAGGCGCCCAGCCACGTCACCAGGACCCATGCCAGCCAGATGATCACCGGACGTGCGCTGCGCCAGCCTTTCTTTGCCATGAGGTCCTTAATCGTTGCGGCAATACACAGGGCTGATATGAACACAAACACCCCTTTTGCCACTAGCGTCAGGATACTAATCCCTATGTCTGTCATGGGTAACCTGTTTTTGTAGAGAAAGGGAAAATTCTGGTTTTTTCATTTCACACCCTATCTCTCCTGGAGGGAAGCAGGTTCAACTGCAGGGACGGTGTACCTGGAAGTACAAGTGTCCCGAGAGGACAGGAGCCCGGGCCGATAATACCAAAAGCAGGCGCTATAGAGGACGCATGGAGCAGTTACCGAGGATCACGGGCGGCACCATGAAAAATCAGAATGTCCCCATTTCGACTCGCAGCGGACGCAGTGCGCACCGGTATAACAGGGATCAGACCCCAGTACTTCTCATTTCCCGGCGAGCCCCGCGATGACGTCCGCCAGCCCGCCGGTCACCCGCGCCAAGGCTGTGTAATCAAGCTTTTCCGGCGTGTCCGTCGCCGAATGGTAGTGCGGATAACGAAACAGCGCCGTGTCCGTAATCATGATGGCCGGGTAGCCTGCCTGCCAGAAGGACCAGTGGTCCGACCAGTGGACACCCATCATCCAGCCCGGGGCCGCCACGCCTTCCGAGGGAAACGCCGTCACTGCACGGAACGCCCCCAGGGCCCGGCGAACCAGGCGTCGGGAAGCGAGATTGCCGACAAAGCCGATGAAATTTCCGGTGTCCGGGTAGAAGAAGCGGAACGGAAAGGGATACCGCTGGCTGGCAGGCTGATCGGTGTAATAGCCGATCGTCTCCAGTGCGAGCATGGCCTTGATCTGCTCCCCGCGCTGGCGCGAGCGGGCGGCATACAGCTTACTTCCCATCTCGTCACTGTAGAAAAACGGCGGCTCTTCATTGGCAAAGGCCACTAGGCGCACGCTGCGTGCATAGGTGTTGCCGGCCAGCAGCCGTGCGATCTCCAGCAGCGCGGCGACACCCGAAGCATTGTCGTTGGCCCCCGGTGTACCGGCTATGGAATCATAATGCGCGCCCAGGACAATGATTTCCTGAGGCGCAGGGTCACCCGGCAGCTCGACCTCGAGGTTCTGAAGCGTCTGACCCTGGCTCTCGAAATCCTGGGCACGTACCTCGTAGCCCAAGCCTTCCAGGGTAGCGCGGATATACCCGGCGGCGGCCGCCAGCGCCTCGGGGCGCCCGATATTGCGCTCGCCGATCCGGCCCGCCAACGCCCCGACATGGTGCTTGAGCTTGTCTTCGATCAGGCGCTCTTCAGCGGACAGGGGCGGCACCGGGGCCGACCAGGACTTACCGGGCATGCCGGTCATGTACCATCCTCCTGCCATGATGACACCCAGTATGGCACCCCAGCGAAAAACCGGTGCAATCCATTTGCCATTGCCCCTGCAGGCCGCTGAACGGGTGTGTGTCATCTCAGAAATAAATAGGGTCAGAGAACAATTATCGCTAATATTAGAAACAATTGTTCTCTGACCCCGATTTTTCAACCGGTATTCGTCCATGAATGACACCGCCTGGCTTACAAATCATGCTGCGGTCTCGCTGCAGAGATTGCTCCCGCGCCTGGAATCGCGCTTCGCTGACCGGGTGGATGAGGATGAGTGGGAAGGCTACCTGACCCGGCTGCGACAACACTTTCCCCGCCTGTTCAGCGGTCTGCATGCACTCTATGGCAAGCACTACGATTTCTTCTATCACCTGGAAAGCATTACGGCCTCCGCGACGGAGATGTGGATACACCGTCCCGCCGAACTCATGGCCCTGGATGCCCTGCGCGAGACCGATCCGCAGTGGTACCAGTCGCAGCGCATGATCGGGGCGATGTGCTACGTGGACCTGTTCGCGGGCGACCTGGCCGGTCTGCGCGAACGCATCCCCTACCTCACCGAACTGGGCGTGAATTATCTGCACCTGATGCCGGTATTCAAGGTACCGACGGGTGACAATGACGGCGGTTATGCCGTATCGAGTTACCGCGACACAAATCCGGCGCTGGGCAACATGGACCAGCTCGCCGAATTGGCCTCCGAGCTGCGCCACCACGGGATCTCCCTGTGCCTGGATTTCGTGTTCAACCACACCTCCGATGAACACACGTGGGCACGC
>JAOTTU010000127.1 GCA_029864225.1 Gammaproteobacteria bacterium
ATCCGGCGCGCCGTCACGGCCATCATTGCCGGTGATGAATCAGACACCACCCGCACACAAGCTAGCTGACAGATAATCGAAAGAATCATTCACCGCACGACTGCAGGGATGCAGTTAGTATTTTCTCAGTGCTCTCTGCGGTGATATTATTTTGTAATTATTTTATTTCTTTGCGCTCTTTGCATCTTTGCGGTGAATATCTATTTTCAATTAAATAATCCGCCCTTTATATTTAATACCCGGGCTTACTTGTCTTTCATGTCCTTGCCCTCGTCGGGCATGTCGTAGACGGCGGAACTCACCTTCTCCGCATCAGTCTCTTCCTGGCGGCGTTCCTGGATGCGCGACTTGCGTTTCTCAAGGCGTGCCTCGCGCGCGCCTTCCCGGATCGGGATGGTCATTTCACCGAACAGCACCTGCTTCAGAAAGCGCATGGCAAACGGCAGCAATGCCTCGTCATCGGCCAGCAGCTTGTCCGTCTCGAGCTGTTCCGTGTCGAAGATCTCGGTAAAGCCCGGGGTCTGGATAAACTCGCGGAACTTGTCCATGTCGTAGCTGCACATGTCGTAGAGCTGGATACTGCGCCCCGAAGGTGCACCGACCGTGGGGCCACTGGAGCGTTTCTTTAGAATGATGTCACGCCACTCGCGATTCATTTCGTCGTACTTCTCGACGCCTTGCTCCTTGCGGTACTCGCGCACCGTCAGGGTGCGCGGTTCCTCGTGTCCCTTGCAGTGCGGTTCCTTGACCACGAAGTACATGTCCTCGACGGTTGCACTGTCCTTGGCACGCACACCCATGTTGCCGAGCGCGTAGTAACGGCAGGCGGTTGGTCGGTCCTCATACACCGTGCAACCCTGCTCCCCGAGAAACACACACTCCCGGCTACCCGGCTTGGTCATCAGCTTGAGCCCCGGCATGCCATGGGCGTCCATATGGAACGGCAGGGAGTGGCGTGCCACGAACTCGTACGATGTCATTTCCAGCCGCTGCTTGAGACGGATGATGTCATAGGGCAGCAACTGGATATCGATGTTGCGGCAGCACTCGTTGAAGCAGGAAATCCCCGGGTGGCAGTTAAACTGGAATTCGTCATCCAGACCCAGCTGGGTCGGCTTGACAGGGCTCTCGAAGGGTATATCGCTGAATTTTCCCTTGAATATATCTTCCGCGCCTTCGTACTCGAGCGGTTTATTGACAGGTTTCTCGTCACTCATGGTTTAACTCTGGCCTGGTAGGTCGGGGTAACACAGCGCATCCCGACAGTGATCGTGAGCGTTTTCGGGTTACGGCCTGCGCCTGACCCGAGTTGCAAACAGCTCATAAGGAAAAAAGGCCGGATACCTTGCGGCATCCGGCCTTTGGTACTACTCCGTACAGTTCAGCCTAGACGTTGGCACCAGGGTGCTTCATCGCCCTCGGCTCGTCATCAGCAGGCTTGATGAGCTGAACGTACTTGACCTTCTTCATGGTCCACTCACCCGTATGACGGTCATAGGTTGAGTTGACGAAACACTTCCAGTTGTCATCATCGATGGCCAGATGATCCGAGCGGTAGTAGTAACCCGGGTAACGGGACTCCTCACGGAACTGAATGTGCTTCATGTGCGCGAAGGCTGCCAGCAGGCGGTGAAAGTTCTCCCAGGCACGCAGGAGCTCGTGGAGATCCTTGGCGCGCAGATGCTCGGAGTCTTCCCGCAGCATGTTCAGCTTGCGCTCGGCCACTTCCAGCATCGCCTTGTTGGTCTGGTACATGGTCGACACACCGGCCACGTACTCGTCCATCACCTTCTGCAGGCGAAACTGGAACATCTTCGGCGTAATGTAGTGCGGGTTGATATCGATCGCCGTGGTGTAGTCCTTGTGCTCAAGGAAGTTCCTCACCGGCTTGTAGATCTCGGCGACAATGTCGTCGACGGAACGGTCCAGCTCAGGCTTCCAGTCCTTGTTGTCGATAACGAACTTGACCATGGACTTGGCAGCGATGCGGCCCTCGGAGTGCGAACCGGAAGAGAACTTGTGACCGGAAGCACCCACGCCGTCGCCGCCGGTGAACAGGCCCTTGACGGTGGTCATGCGGTTATAGCCCCAGTGGTAGTGGTCCGGGGTACCGGGGATGTCCTCGGGACCGGAACACCAGATACCGGCACAACCGGCGTGTGAACCCAGCAGGTAGGGCTCGGTCGGCATCAGCTCGGACATCTCCTTGTCAGGCTCGATGTTCTCACCTGCCCAGACGCCGCACTGACCGATGGTCATGTCCAGGAAGTCCTCCCAGGCCTCGGCCTCGAGGTGCTTGATCTCCTTCGGGGTCATGGTTTCAGCCAGCTTGGCCAGCGCGGTCGGGGTATCCATGAAGATCGGGCCGCGGCCCTCCTTCATCTCATGCATCATGAGGTGGTTACGCAGACAGGTACCCATTTTGTGGCCTTCGGCATACCGATCATAGCCGGCTTCGACCAGCAGGTGGGCATTCTTTTCCTGGTAGTCTTCGCCCATGGCGTTCATGGCCTTGGCCTTGAACAGCAGGAACCAGGCACCCACAGGACCGTAGCCGTCCTTGAAGCGGGCGGGCACGAAGCGGTTTTCCATCAGGGTCAGCTCGGCACCGGCCTCGGCGGCCATGGAGTAGGTGGAACCGGCATTCCAGACCGGGTACCAGGCACGACCCTGGCCTTCACCAACGGAACGCGGACGGAACACGTTCACGGCACCGCCGCAAACCAGCAGGCAGGCCTTGAACTTGTAGATGTGGACCTTGTCCTCGCGAACACTGAAACCGGCTGCGCCGGCCACCCGGGTCGGGTCATTCTTGTCGTTGATCAGGCGCACGATGAAGACACGCTCCTGGATACGCTCGGTACCCAGTGCCTTCTTGGCGGCCTCGGCAACGATCCATTTGTAGGACTCACCGTTGATCATGATCTGCCACTTGCCGGAGCGGACCGGCTTGCCGCCTGCGGTCAGTGCCTTGCCTTCATCACCCGGCTGCTTCCAGACCGGCAGGCCCCACTCTTCGAAGTGGTGCACGGAATCGTCAACGTGACGACCGGTGTCATAGACCAGGTCCTCACGGGTGATGCCCATCAGGTCGCCACGCACGTAACGCACGTAGTCGGCCGGATCGTTTTCGCCCATGTAGGTATTGATAGCGGACAGGCCCTGAGCAACGGCACCGGAGCGGTCCAGTGCGGCCTTGTCGACCAGCTTGATGTTCAGATCGACACCCTGTGCCTTGGCGACATCGGCCCAGCGCATGATTTCGAATGCACAGCCGCATGCGGCCATACCACCGCCGATGATAAGGATATCAACTTCCTCCTCGACCACCTCGGGGTTACCAAAAACATGTTCAGACATAGTTTTTACCTCTTGTATCTTTCATTTCCAGGTAGCACCTGGCATTGATATAAAAGAACCGCGTACCCGCCTTAGCTGGCAGAGAACTGGGACGTGTCGCAGGAATGCGTACCCTTGGTGAACAGGGTCGAGTGATCGTTGAGTTCGGCCATCACTGCTTCCGGCTTGGTGTTGTACGGCTGTATGGAACCTTCCGGGGTGGTGCGGATCGGGAATTTGAAACGTTTCATGTTGCCGTTGCGGAACTTGATGGTCCACATGATGGAGTCGGAACCGCGCAGTGGTTGCACGGAAGCGCCCATCGGCACGATATCGGCGTAGTGACGGCATTCGATCGCCTGCTGCGGGCAGATCTTCACGCAGGAATAGCACTCCCAGCACTGCTCGGGTTCCTGATTGTAGGCCTTCATGGCATGGCCGGTTGCAGAACCGTCCTTGTCGAGCATCATCAGGTCGTGCGGACAAATATACATGCAAGCGGTCTTGTCCTGACCCTTGCAGCCATCGCACTTATCTGTACGTACAAATGTTGGCATTTTATTTCTCCATCTTTGTAATGATTACGGCAGTTAAACTCCGCCACCACCGAATGGAAGCAACGGCCTCTAGAGTTGTTACCGGGCGGAATGCCCGCTCATCTTGATCTCGACCTTTTCGTCATCCTTCAGGCTGGCGTAGTACTCACGCAGAATGGCAAGCACCTCTGGCCGGGAGAATTTGCTGGAAACCTCCTCGCCATCGGACAGTGCCTTGCGCAGCTTGGTCCCCGACAGCAGAATCCGGTCGCTGGCCTCGTGCGGGCAGGTCTTCATCGAGGCCATACCATCGCACTTGTCGCACCAGAAGGTCCAGTCGATTTTCAGCGGCTGGGTTTCCAGTGCATCGGCGGGAATTTCATCGAATATGTGATGTGCATCGAAGGGACCGTAGTAGTCGCCCACACCGGCGTGGTCACGCCCGACAATCTGATGCGTGCAGCCGTAGTTCTGGCGGAACAGGGCGTGCAGCAACGCCTCACGCGGACCGGCATAACGCATATCCAGGGGATAGCCTGCCTGGATCACGGTGTTTTTGGCGAAGTATTTGTCGATCAGCACACCGATCGCGTTGCTGCGCACATCGGCCGGGATGTCACCTGGCTTGAGCTTGCCCAGCAGGGAATGGATCAATACACCGTCCAGGGTTTCCACGGCGACCTTGGCCAGGTATTCATGGGAACGGTGCATGGGGTTGCGGGTCTGGAAGGCGGCAATGGTTTTCCAGCCGCGCTTTTCGAATTCGGCACGGGTCTGTGTCGGGGTCATGAACTGGTCGCCGTACTCTTCCGGGAAACCGCCCTGGGACAACACCTTGATAGGGCCGGCCAGGTTCACATCGCCCTGTTCCATCACCATGCTCACACCCGGGTGCTCACTGTCAGTGGTCTTGTAGACCATCATGCACTCGTGCTTCTTATCGATGGTGTACTTCTCGGTGACCGCCATGGTGGCGAGGATTTCACCGGATTCGGAATCCACCAGCGCCACATCATCACCCTCGCCGAAGCCGTTGGCCGTGGTCTCGTCGGTGGACAGGGTGATCGGGATGGGCCAGAACAGGCCGCTGGCCATCATCATGCCGTCACAGACGCCTTCCCAGTCGGCGCGGGTCATGAACCCGTCCAGGGGAGTGAACCCTCCGATGCCCAGCATGATGATGTCGCCGGCTTCGCGAGAGGAAACATTGACCTTCGGCAGGCCTTCCGCACGCGCCTTCTCGGTAGCCAGTGCCTTGCCTTCCAGCAGCAGCGGTTTCAGTTTATTGCTACCGTGGGGCTTAACTAATGTGGACATGGGACTCCTTCAACGCTGTAGTTTTTCATTCTGTTGCTTGTCTGCCATCGCCCGCGGAAATAACAGGGGCACGAATGGCCCCGCCAACGGCAGGGGGAAGGTTAAGATATAGATTTGCCCCTAAAAAGCCAACCAGTAATATCTAGCCACGCATAAAGCCAGCTTATTATTTTATGTTATTGTTTATATTAGGGTATTTGTATATTTATTATTAGAAATCTCTTATTCGGTTAATACCTGACAAGAACGCTCAGGTACTCCATCACTGCGTTTCCCGGTACCCGTGCAGGAACCCTGGGCCAGTATCATCCTGATCCCGATCCCCGCCAGCGCCGGTCAGCAGATAATCCAGCCGGGAAACAGATACTGGATTCGTCTCAGCTCAGGCGAGATGTTGGTGGCAAATCATGAAAGGCCGATCCTCACCGTAAAGGGCGCGACCGTAA
>JAOTTU010000128.1 GCA_029864225.1 Gammaproteobacteria bacterium
ACCGGTTGCTACCGGTGACCAGCCTGTTGTTCACGGCGACCCTGTGGGGGATCGTCTGGTATCCGCTTCGCCTGCTGGAGGCCCAGGGCCTGGCCGGACTGTGGAGTGCCGCGATCAGCTACGGTGCGGCCCTGGCCGTCTGTGTCTGGATCTTCGGCCGGAACCAGCGGGTACTCAGGGAAAATATGCCCTACCTTGCCCTGATGGGTCTCGCGGCCGGCTGGTGCAATGTCGCGTTCATCATGGCGGTCCTGGACGGCACCGTGGTGCGCGTGTTGCTGCTGTTTTACCTGTCCCCGTTCTGGGCGGTCTGTCTTGGCTGGTTGATGCTGGGCGAGCGGCTGGATGGCAAGTCATTGCTGGTCTTTGTCGTCGCGGTCTGCGGGGCGATGATCATGCTCTGGGACGAGACCATCGGCATGCCCTGGCCGCGCGCTGAGGCCGACTGGCTGGCCGTTTCCTCCGGGTTCGCCTTTGCGCTGAGTAATGTCTATGTGCGCAAGCTGCGCCACGTGGGTGTCTGGCTCAAATCGGTCAGCAGCTGGCTGGGCGTAGTGCTGGTCGCCATCGTCTGGATCGCCTTCAGCCATGCAGGGCTGCCGGAAGTCGGCAGCGGTGTTGTATTGGCGGCCATCGCTCTGGGCCTGTTCGGGTTCCTGATCATGACCGTCGCCGTCCAGTACGGCGTCTCGCACATGCCACTACACCGTTCGGCCGTTATCCTGCTGTTCGAGCTGGTCATCGGTGCGGTTTCTTCGCTGTTGCTGACGGACGAGGTCGTGCTGGTGCGTGAGTGGGTCGGCGGCACCATGATCGTCACGGCGGCCTACCTGGCTGCGCGCATCCATGCGGGTGACACGGTATGACGGCGGTGCCTTGCATACATCATGTCAGTCTGCTGATCAGTGACACGCAGCGTGCGCTGGATTTTTATCATGGCGTGCTGGGGCTGCCGCTGGTTCCCGACCGGCCGGAGATGGGCTTCCCCGGGGCGTGGCTGCGCATCGGCGAACAGCAGTTGCACCTGCTCGAGCTGCCTCAACAGCTGGCGACTGAAACAGCGTCGCTGCATGGCGGACGGGATCGCCATTTCGCGCTGGCCGTCGGGGACTTCGAGTCTCTGCGTCAGGCACTGGAGGCGAACGGCATAAAGTACACACTCAGCCGCTCGGGCCGCAGCGCCCTGTTCTGCCGTGACCCGGATGGCAATGCCGTGGAAATCGTGGAGCACAAGACAGATTAACGGAAGAGGGCAGGCGCCCCGCCCTGTTTACTGTCGAGGTGTTTATGCAGCGCCTTTTCAAGGCACTCGATCTGCCCGGCATCCTCGATGGGCCGGTTATTACGGTCGGTGATATAGAAAATATCCTCGGCCCGCGATCCCAGCGTGATGATTTTTGCGTTCAACAATCTTACCTTGCATTCTCCAAAGGCCTTGCCGACCTGGGAGAGCAGGCCGGGGTGATCCGAGGTGATCAGTTCCATGATGGTGCGGCTGTTGGTCTCGTCGCGCTTGAATTCGATATGGGTCTGGATCGGAAAATGGCGGTACTCACGCGGTGTTCTGCGTGATACATGCCACTCGTCACGCCCGCCGTTCTCGATTTCCCGGAGCAGGGCAGTGTGGATTTCGTCTACACGCAGGTCATCACCTGCCGGCTCGCCGGAGGCCTCGAGGACGTGAAAGGTGTTCAGCACATGACCATCATGGGTAGTGATGATGCCGGCATCGACGACATCCAGTCCCAGCTGGTCGAGCACTGCGGTGATCAGGGTGAATAACTCGTCCGAGGCGCGTGCATAGATGAATATTTCCGTGCTGCCGCGTTCGGTGACCGGTTGCACGCTGACGATACAGGCGTCGGCGTCCTGCAGCCCGGCAAGCAGGCGGGTATGCCAGGCGACCTGGTCAGGAGTATGGCGCTGGAAATATTCCTCGTCGAGGTTCTGCCATACCTCATCGGGCCGTTCAACCGGCGGCGCGATACTGCGCAGCAGGCGGCGTGCCTCCTGCTGGACCTGCTGGATATGCTCGGCACGTTCCAGCGGATCCTGCAGACCGCGCTGCAGCGCACGCCGGGTGCTGTAGTAGAGCTGGCTGAGCAGGGTGTTCTTCCAGTTGTTCCACAGGTTCGGGTTGGTGCCGCGGATATCACACACCGTGAGCAGGTAGAGATAATCCAGTCGCACCGGATCCTCCACCAGGCGCGCGAACCGGTTGACCACGACCGGGTCGCTGATGTCCTCGCGCTGTGCAACGGAGGACATTGTCAGGTGGTTCTCCACCAGCCAGGCGACCAACCGCGTGTCGTAGCTGCTCAGGTGATGTTTTTGGCAGAAGTCACGGGCATCCTCCGCACCAAGCGTGGAGTGGTCGCCGCCGCGCCCCTTGCCGATATCATGGAACAGGCCGGCAAGATAAAGCAGTTCGGGCTTCGGGATGGTGCTAATGATGCGACTGCAAAGCGGCAGTTCGTCTGAGAACTCGGGCAAGGTCAGGCGCCGCATGTTACGCACGACGAAGAGGATATGCTCGTCGACCGTGTAGGCATGAAACAGGTCATACTGCATAAGCCCCGTGATGCGCTCGAAAGCCGGTATGTAGGCCGCGAGAATTCCATACATATTCATTCGCCGCAGCACATGCGTGACCCCGATGGGCTGCTTGATGATCTCCATGAACAGACTTCTGGCGCGGATGTCATCCCGGAACTTCTCGTCGATGCGGTGGCAGTGTTTGCGGATGGCGCGGACCGTGTCGGCGCGTATGCCCTTTAACTCCGGGTTCTGCTCGAGTAGCAGGAAGATCTCGAGCAGCGCGAAGGGGTAGTTCTGGAACACATTGGCGTCGGCGACTTCAAGGTAACCGTTTCTTGCCTGAAAGCGCTTGTTGATCCGCACGCTTTCGCCGGCCCCGCCCGGAAACAGGATCTCCTCCTGGAACAGCTGCAACAGCATCTCGTTGAGGCGGCTCAATTCCATTACGGTCCGGTAATACTGCTTCATGAAGGCCTCGACGCCCAACCGGTCCTCCTGGTCATGGTAGCCGAACTGTTCGGCCAGGGTGCGCTGGTAGTCAAACAGCAGGCGGTCCTCGCCGCGCCCGGTCAGGGTGTGCAAGGCAAACCTGATTTCCCAGAGGAAATTCCTGCCTTCCACCAGGGTGTGGTACTCGTCCTCGGTCAAAAAGCCGTGGCTGACAAGGTCCTCGAGCAGTCCCGAGCCAAACTGCCGGTTGGTCACCCAGGCAATCATCTGGATGTCACGCAGACCGCCGGGGCTTCCCTTGACGTTGGGTTCCAGGTTGTAGGCGGTGTCATGGTATTTGTGATAGCGCCTGATCTGCTCTGCGTGTTTCTCCTTGAAGAAGTCGGTGCTGTTCCAGATCTTGTCGGGGGCCACACTGGCGCGCATCTCCCGGAACAACGTAGCGTTGCCGGCCAGTAGCCGGGCCTCCATCAGGTTGGTGATGACAGTGATGTCGGCGAGGGATTGCTCAACGCATTCGCTGATGGTGCGTACACTGTGACCCACCTCCAGGCCGATATCCCAAAGGAATATCAGCAGGGATTCGAGTTGCGAATTGAACTGTTCTCCATGGCTTTCGGGCAGCAGGATCATGAGGTCGATGTCCGAGCCGGGCATCAGTTCACCGCGCCCGTAGCCGCCCACGGCGACAAAGGACGCACTGCCGGCATTGGCCCCCATGAACCTGTCCCAGGCGCGCGCCAGCACCTGGTCAACCAGCCAGGAGCGTGCGGCGATCAGGGTCGGGGCCCCGACCCCGTCTTCGAACTTCTGTTTCAGTGTGGTCTGGCTGTGTTCCAGGAACTTTTTGAATGCCGGCACCGGCGAGCCGGTGGGGGCGAGTTCAGCGTCCAGCGCATGCGTGCCGAACCAGGCTTCATAGCGTTCCAGGACATTGATTGCGGTGCTGCTATCCTGTATTGCCATGGGCTATATTTCGTCACCGGGCAGGCAGGTCAGGACATCGTGGCCACTATCCGTGACCAGGATGGTGTGCTCCCACTGGGCCGAGAGGCTGTGGTCCTTGGTGACGACCGTCCAGCCATCAGGCAGCAGCTTGGTATGGCGTTTGCCTGCGTTCACCATCGGCTCGATGGTGAAGGTCATGCCGGGCTCGAGTTTCATCCCGGTGCCGGGTTTCCCGTAATGCAGGATCTGAGGGTCTTCGTGGAATTCACGTCCGATACCATGGCCGCAGTACTCGCGCACAATCGAGCAGTTGTTGGCCTCGGCATGAGACTGTATGGCAAACCCGATATCGCCCAGCCGGGTCCCGGGCTTCACCATGTCAATGCCAATGACCAGGCATTCGTGGCTGATACGCGCCAGGCGTTTGCTGGCCACCCTGGGCTCGCCGACGAAGAACATCTTGCTGGTGTCGCCGTGGAATCCGTCCTTGATCACGGTGACGTCGATGTTAACCATGTCGCCTTTCTTGAGCATCTTGTTGGACGGGATCCCGTGGCACACGACGTGGTTGACGGAGGTGCAGATGGATTTCGGGAAGCCGCGGTAATTCAGCGGGGCAGGGATCGCACGCTGCTCATTGACGATGTAGTCATGGCAGATCCTGTCGAGTTCATCGGTGGCGATCCCCGGCCTGACGCAGGGTGCAATCATGCGCAGTACCTCTGCGGCGAGGTGGCCGGCGACGCGCATTTTTTCTATTTCGGACGGGGTTTTTATGGTGACAGCCATATAACTTTCTGATTCCTGGGGGCCAAGTCCCGGCTTGGGGGTATGCGTAGATTGCCGCTGGAGGAAGTGTATGGTATAAAGGCGGGCTTGTTAAGCGGCCCATTCGGGGTCGCTTCTCAATTTAAATTCACACATGTGCCGGCACATGCAGCAGGGTGCCTGGCAGTCGTTGAATACGGCAGCCGGGTTGCTGACATGGGGTGCATGGAGGCCTAACCCGAAAATTGGAGAATTATTGATGGCAAATGTCACCATGCGCCAGATGCTAGAGGCTGGCGTGCATTTCGGTCACCAGACCCGTTACTGGAACCCGAAGATGGCCCCTTACATCTTCGGCGAACGCGGCAAGATTCACATCGTCAATCTCGAAAAAACCCTGCCGCTCTTCAACGATGCAATGAACTACATCAGCAGCCTGGTTGCAAACGGCGGCACGATATTGTTTGTCGGAACCAAACGGTCTGCACAGACCGCTGTGCACGAACAGGCCGATCGTTGCGGCATGCCCTATGTCAACCACCGCTGGCTGGGCGGCATGCTGACCAACTACAAGACCGTACGTCAGTCGATCAAGCGACTCAAGGACCTCGAGGGCATGGAGGAGGATGGTTCCCTTGCCAGGCTCAGCAAAAAAGAGGGCCTGATGCGCCAGCGCGAAAAGGAAAAGCTTGAGCGCAGCCTTGGCGGAATCAAGGACATGAACGGCATTCCCGATGCTATGTTCATAGTTGATGTCGGCTACGAGAAAATCGCGATCAGTGAGGCCGTCAAGCTGGGTATTCCTGTTGTCGGTATCGTTGATACCAATAATTCCATCGAAGGTGTTGACTACATGATTCCCGGCAATGATGACGCGATACGTGCCATCAAGCTCTACGTTGAAAGCGCGGCGGACGCCGTT
>JAOTTU010000129.1 GCA_029864225.1 Gammaproteobacteria bacterium
GCCGCAGCTGCTGTCAAGCGGGCCATCAACACACCGCGTCGGCCCGTAACGGTCAAGCGTTCCGCCGGCCGTGCCGCCTCGCTGGCGCGCCGCGAGGCGATGTCCTCGCGTGGCAAGGCCGGGATCAGCAAGAACGGCATGTCGGTCGCGCAGACGGCGCGGGCCGGCAACCCCAACCTGTCCAGTCGCGAGCTGGCCAGGTCGGTGCGCGAGCAGCGCAGCATCAACGGCGCCTCCGGGCACAAGAAATCCGCGCCCTGCGGGCGCGTGCGTCCGAAGGCGGTGGTGGAAACCGGAGCGGCTGAGGACCAGCCGTGGAAGGTGGGCGCCAGTGAAACCAGCCGCGGCCAGACCGTTACCGGCACCATGGTGGGTCGCAGCCCCAGTGTTACGGGCGATGAGCCCAGCACCTGTCGCGGCGTTACCGGCACCGAGTACCTGGGTGCGGATATCTTCCGCAATTTTTGCCAGAGCGATCCGAAAGCCACGCCACGCAAGGTCAGCGTGACGCAGACCTCGCACGGCAACCCCGTGAGCGGCAACAAGGTAGGGCGCGGTGCCAACGTGACTGGCAACGAAGCGGGTACCTGCAAGCGGGTGACCGGCAACGAGTACATCACGGCCGAGCAGTCGCAGGCCTATTGCGGCGAATTCCTCACCAAGGGACCGCGCAAGGTCACGCAGAAAGAGACACGCAAGGGCAAGGTCATGACCGGTTCCAATGTCGGTCGTTCCGAGAAGGTCACGGGCGACGAGCCCGGCATGAACCGGGTGCTGACCGGTACCCAGTACACCGAGCCCTCCGACATCGGCTCCGCGCCGGCGAAGGTCGGTGCCAGCACCACACTTCGCGGCGGCAGCGTCACCGGCACCACGGTGGGACGCCGCGAGCGCATGACCGGTGACGAGGCCGGCAGCTGCCGCAATGTGACCGGCGATGATTACGTCGGCCAGGAGCAGTTCGACAGTTTCTGCAACAGTGCTCCGCAGCCACAGGACAACAAGGTCGGGGTTTCCGCGACCCTCAAGGGCAAGGCCGTCACCGGCACCATGACGGGGCGCTCCGGCCAGGTCACCGGCGATGAGCCGGGCTCCTGCAAGGCCGTTACCGGCACGCCGTACGCCGGCATGGACCAGTACCAGGGCTTCTGCTCTGCGGACGATGCTGCAGCCGCCAGCGCGCGTACCCGCCCGCTGCGCAGCACCCCCGGATCGGTCATGACCGGCCTGCAGCCGGGCGTTGGCGGCAAGGCGACCGGCGACCGCAAGGGCGCCTGCGAACCGGTGTCAGGTACTCCGTACGTCGGTGCCGACCAGTTCGCCGATGCCTGTCCCGCCACTCCTGCCGATACCGCCAGCCCGGATTTTCCGCAGCCGGTGGTGGCAACGTTGCAGCAGTTCAGCGTGGCCTCGCCGTCAGGCGGCGCGCAGCGCGCGCTGGGTTCCACGGGCGTAACCGGCAACCAGTACGAGCAGGGTCATATCACTGGTCCGTTCGGCATGGCGACCGGCAAGGTCACCGGCACCGAGGAGGCACGTTTCGGCAGTGACTCTGTGCAGGCTGCCGGATTGCAGCCCGTCGTGGCCGAGGAGGTTGAAGGTCGCGTCAAGGGGCGCATCACCGGCGAGGGCCAGGACGCCGGCCTGAAGATCACCGGTGATGACTGGGAACGCAGTAGCCGCATGACGGGTACGGAAGGGGTCTCCGCGACCCGCCGTAACCCGACCCTGCGTCAGAGGCCGGAACATACGATGGCCGTTGTGCAGAAACGCAACGAGGAACTGCCGATCCCGACCAGCAAGGTAACGGGCGGGAGCGGTAATACCGAGAAGGGCTCCCTCGTCACGTATTCAGGAGGTGCTCGCGGCTAACACGCGATCCAGGCATCCATGTTGAACGCACGCAACAGACATCATCGCGCCATGATCCGGCCCAGTCCGGCCGCGCCGCGCGGTCGTCCCGGTGACCGCACGGCACGGCTGACGCCGGCCGCATCCGGTGCCGGTGTGCGTTATGCGGGCAGACATCCCCTGGTGCACGGCGACGAGAATACGCATCTCTACAACTACGAGCGCAGTGTCAAGGAGGCGTTCGACTGCATCGTGCCGACGCTGAAACAGATTTCCGCGCTCCAGCATGAAGCCGATTTCGTGCAGCAGGCGCAGAAGCTTGCTGCTGCACACCTGGGTTTCGATCTGCCACAGGTGCTGCTGGAGGACGCCTGGGTCGAACAGCTCGACATGCGCGGCCTGTTTGCCTGGTGCGTGTTCGAGACCTATCACCGCTTCTGTGACGAGGTGTTTACGCGTGATCCGCTGGGCGAAAACAGTGACGAGCAGTTCCAGGCCCTCCTGCAGGAGTGCGGTTTCCACCTGCTCGACGTGTCGCCGTGCGCGGACGGGCGCCTGGCGCACGTGATTCGCTACGTGCTGCGTCTGCCTTACAAGGCCGTGCGTCGCCGGTCCTATGCGGGCGCGATGTTCGATATCGATGACAGCCTCGGCAAGTGGGTCGAGACCGAGCTGGTACGTTACCGGGAAGGCATACCCAACACCGCCGATGAACCGACCCGTTACCTGAAGGCCGTGGTTTATCACCACAGTTCGGTTGACCCGGCACATGAAGGTTGCGCTGCGCATGGATCCGATACCCGCAAGGCGGCGCAGGGCGGGCTTGATCGCCTGACAGGCTTCCAGCAGGCCGTGCAGAACACGCATTGCTGCGGCGCATCCATCGATTGCCTGCTGATCGGCATGGACACCGATACCGACGCGATCCGTATCCATATGCCGGACGCCAGCGGAGGCATCGACCTGGAGAATTATATCGACAGCCTGGAGGTGTATGACGCCACCGTGGGCATGAGTGCAAGCCAGGCAGGTCAGTGGATCGCCGGGCACGTCAGGGAGCGTGGCGGCGAGGCGCTGGGGGACGGAATGGCGCGATTCATCGATCATCTGCTGACCAACAATCTCTCGCAGGTCGATTACGTCCGCAGCTACTACGGAGGTCATTACAGCGATATAGGCCATGCCGAGCGTTTCATCGGCGCCGGCATCGGCTTCGAGGAAGTGCAGCTGCGCAACCTGACGTTTTTTGCCTACATGAATACCGTCGAGGAAGCGGCCAGGGACCTGGATGTCGGTATCATGATTTTCACCGGTCTCAACGTATCTCACGGTCTGCCTGTGCCTGTCGTGGTGCGCTTCGATTTTCACGGCAAGGTGCCGGGGGCACGGGAACGTGCCGAGGAGCATTGCCACCGTGTGGCGGACGCGTTGCATGAGCGCTATCGCGAACTGAGCGATCGTGGGTTGCTGCACACCCTGCAGGTCGTCCGCGATGTCAGCGCGGCCGAACGAATTGAAATTCTGGATTGCTCCGTCAAAACGGGCGCGGAAGCAGGAGCGCACTGATGAAGATTTGCCAGGTAGAGAAACCGCTGGTTGCTACCAACCGCATTCCGGGGCTGGAGCACAAGCACATGAAGGTCGTGCGCGACGGCAGTGCCCAGATGGTCGCGGTCGATGTGGTCGGCGCAAAACCCGGCGACTGGGTCATCTGTGTCGGCAGTTCCGCGGCGCGCGAGGCGGCCGGCAGCAAGGAATACCCGAGTGATTTCACCATTGTCGGCATCATCGACAACTGGCAGCCGGAAGAGGCGGGGCAGTAATGGATATCATGCGGGCTGAAGATACGCTGGTTTGTACGAATAGGTCGTTCGGCTTGCAGCATACCAGCCTGCGTGTATTGCGCGACCGCTACGGCAAAATGCAGGTTGCCGTCGACCCGGTCGGTGTACGCAAGGGGAACTGGGTTTTTACCGTGAGCGGTTCCGCTGCACGTTATGGCGCGGGGAATTTCGAGATCCTGACTGATCTCACCATTGGCGGAATTATCGATTTCTGGGAGGCTGAGAACGATCAGCCGACCGGTAAAACAGTAGCAACGGGTTAGTCGTTGTAATAATTTTTACGAGTAAGTATCCAACTTAACAACCTAGGAGATAGTAAGATGGCAAATGACAATTATGGCATTGCACTGGGAATGATCGAGACCCGTGGGCTGGTCCCGGCGATTGAAGCTGCGGATGCCATGACCAAGGCGGCAGAAGTTCGTCTGATCGGTCGTGAGTTCGTTGGTGGTGGTTACGTGACCGTGCTGGTGCGTGGTGAAACCGGTGCTGTCAACGCAGCAGTTCGTGCCGGCGCTGATGCCTGCGAACGTGTTGGTGACGGCCTCGTCGCTGCCCACATCATTGCCCGTCCGCACCGCGAAGTTGAGCCGGTTCTGCCGACT
This sequence comes from Gammaproteobacteria bacterium, assembly GCA_029864225.1. Lineage (GTDB taxonomy): Bacteria > Pseudomonadota > Gammaproteobacteria > UBA9214 > UBA9214 > CAMYJZ01. Next base: position 4,301 of record JAOTTU010000129.1, read on the forward strand.
GGTGGTGGCTCGGGTAGCGCTAAGGCTGCCTGAAACTAGTAGTATTTTCCGATAAAGATCAAACAGGAGAAATCGACCATGGCCACTGAAAAATATGGCATTGCCCTCGGCATGATTGAAACCCGCGGGCTGGTTCCCGCCATCGAGGCGGCGGATGCCATGACCAAGGCCGCCGAGGTTCGCCTCATCGGGCGCGAATTCGTCGGTGGCGGTTATGTCACAGTCTTGGTGCGTGGTGAAACCGGTGCTGTCAACGCCGCCGTGCGTGCGGGTGCAGATGCCTGTGAGCGCGTTGGTGACGGTCTGGTTGCGGCGCACATCATTGCCCGCCCGCATATCGAGGTTGAACCCGTGCTGAGTGAGTCAAGCGGCAATCGTCCGCAGCGCAGCTGATACCTGTGGTCGCCTAACGACTGACTGATCTGTCGTCATGTCAATTGCCAGTGCTGATCAGCATGTTCTCGGCTACCTCGGCCGCGGCCTGAGCCTCGAGCTCTCCGCGGTACAGCTCTACAGTACCCAGGCGAGGCTTGTGGATACCTGGGGGCTGGCCGAGGTGGCCGGGAAACTGAGCGCTGAGGCCGGCGAGGAACTTGGACATGCGGAACGGATCATCAGCCGGATGCTGGCGCTGGGTGTGGCGCCGAACGCATCGCAACTGCGTCCGGTCAAGCTGGGCGCCGATCTGCGGTCGTTGCTGGAGCATGATTATGCCTTTGAAAAGGAGCTGGTAAAGCTTTATTCAGACGCAAGCAGTCACTGCAAGCGCATTGGTGACCTGGATAACCGTCTGTTTTTCGAGGCATTACTGGCCGAAGAGCAGGCGCATGCCGACACCCTGGAGAAGTGGCTGCAGGAATTGCAATAGCCGGGTATTCGGGTATTCTGGTGTTGAATACTAGGGTCAGCAGTAGTGGAGAGACCGGTAATGAACCATCAGTGGCAGGAACGCACCCGTCCCGTGCGTCTCGAAAGGCGCTATGAGTTCCAGGATTACAGTACTTTGCGTGACTTCCTGGACCGGGCGGCCGAATTGTCCGAGCGCGAAGGCCTGTATCCCGACATGGGGTTTGGCCGCGACTACGTGAACATCACCATTCACGTGGAAGAGGGAGACGAGGCACTGGGCGATAATCAGCATCGATTCGCCGAGCAGCTCGATCAGCTTGCCAACGAAACGACTCACTGAGCGGTTCCCGGAATGCCCGTAATTGCCGTAGTTGGCAACAAGGGTGGTGCAGGCAAAACCACGCTCAGCGTCAACCTGGCTGCCGGGCTTGCCAAGCAGGCCAGTATCGCCGTTCTGG
>JAOTTU010000013.1 GCA_029864225.1 Gammaproteobacteria bacterium
GCTCATCTCCGTTCCCGCCGTCTACTACTATTAGGAGGCCTAAATGTCAGTATTGTTTTTCGACTTTTAGGTCATGTTTAAACATCCGCATCTAATATTATCAACTAGATGATGCTATTTTATATAGCCTAATGGTTTTATCTAGCCTCGCATTAGAAAACTCTGAATGACCGGAAAGGGTGCTCCTGTCCTTCTGAAGAAATTACAGCAAGTTGCGTCTTAAAGTCTCAGTTCGGCAAAAAGTTGTCCTTTGATCAAATAAAAAAGGCGGCCGGAAGGCCGCCATCAATGGTTATGAAGTCAAAATCTAGAGTTTCACTAATCTCCGCACCTATCTTGCGGCATGATAGAAACATGCGTGTCTGGACAGTTGTCTGGTGTTGTTGATATTCCAACAGCTTGACCTTCTGCATCCCGGAATATTTCAGTCCCAGCTTTTTTATGTCACACACCGGGACAGGCCCCATAACGGGGCCATCATAGCTGCATCCTATACAGCACTGGGCTTGTGTCCAAGGGCTTCTGGGCTTTCAGGTGCTGTGCTTGCCCAATGCGCGTCGGTACGCATACGATCGAAATAGGCATTCAACCTGGGATAGCCGGACCAGTCGAAGGGGATCATATCCTTGAATCCTTCGATATTGATGATGGCATAATCGGCCAGCGTAACACCGTTACCGACCATGTAGTTCCGATTCAACAGGTGACCTTCCAGCACGCGAGCAAACTCGTGCAAGGATTCTGTGGCATATTCAACAATGGGTTGATTAGCTTCCTGCTTTAGTAACTGGACCTTAAGCACAGTCTGGTAAGCGATCATGGCGAGGACATTATTAAAGTGTGCCAACTCCCAACACTGCCAGCGATTTATATCCGCACGGGTCTGCGAGTCTTGTGGAAACAAGGTGTTTCCAGGCACCTTGTCAGCGAGATACTGCATAATGGCATTGGACTCCCAGAGTATGAAATCACCATCACTCAAAGTGGGCACCCGCCCATTGGGATTCAGTGCGAGGTACTTTGGCTCGGTCAGGTCACCGGCAAAAAAATCCAGGTATTCGATGTCCACGTCGAGCCCGAGACTGCTGATGGTGGCCTGTACTTTCCGGCAGTTTCCGGATCCTACGACTGCATAGAGTTTCATCTGATTCCCCTCAATTGTAACTATTTGCAAAATACGAGCAGTGCAAGTATAGCTAATCACTTGTAATTACCCGGGTCAGATACCAGTTTCCCCTAATATTTTCTGAAACCAAGATCTAGCACTGGTTCTTCACTGTCTTCTAGACATTCAATCCAAGACACTGATCTTCCTTTTTAAGTCGTTAATGCGCTTCGGAGCAAGTCAGGCCAGTCTGGCCAGCTAACTGCGTACTTTCGGCGAATACACGGCCTCAAGGAAATGCTGCCCACACGACAACAATCGGCATATTCCGGCCTGGCCGGTTTCCGACCTGACTGCAGGAGGCCCCGTGTAACCCTGCAATATCCCCTGCTTGACCAGGCAGGATACAGTCGGAATACAATTGCCTAAATTACAGGCCGTTTCCATTACTATCTGTCAGGCGTGCAGCTGATGGGTTGATCCCGCAGACACTGCTGCGAGTAAGGGGATTCTTGCTTAGAAACAGTCTTGGTCCGATATCGGCCAAAATCCGGAAGTTCCCTTTTCAAACAGAATGGCTCCCGAAGGAGCGCTATTGTTGATGTTATATAGGTTACGAGGCTTTCTTGCGTCTCGCAATTTCGACCAGACCGATCAGGCCTGATCGAAACAACCACATCGTGATATGAAATTGTAGAGCCAACCGAATACGGCCCCCGCAGTTGATCCATTGGATCTTCGTCTGAGTCAGCTATTGCCAGATAGCTGTGCTCGGCATCCCTTTCCAACAATCTTGGCGTTCCAGATACCGGGCCAGACGATGGGCAATGATGTGGGTGAGCAGATTGAGTTCGCTGTTGGGCAAGTATCGACTACTGTATTCATCAGCTGGCAGTAAACGAAAACCCGGCCCCAAAGGTCCATCACAGGAACTCATCCAGGCCATCGTCGAAATGAAGCAACGTGCACCACGGTTTGGCTGCCCACAGAGCGCACAGCAGATCAACAAAGCGTTTGGTACCGACATCAACAAGGATTTGGTGCGGCGTGTCCTCACTGCGCTTTATCGGCCGTAGCCCAGTGATGGCGGGTCGTCGTGGCTTACATTTATTGGTCATACCAAAGCCAGCCTCCGGATCATTGACCTGTTCCGCTGCGAGTCCATTCTATTAAATAACCACCGGGTGCTCATGGTCATGGACCAATTCACCCGACGTGTCACCATCAACCAATTCCAGTGGAGATCGCATTGCCGCCTGAATAACAAGTCACCATGCACGGGTGGACTTGAACCACCGACCCTTGCATCATGCATGACATTACTGCATTTTATCTCATTGTTTTTAAATGAAATCCAAGGGGAGCCCCTTGCTTCACCTGCACAACAATGCATAATATATTCATACCTGATTCTAACAAGATGACTTTATAAAGGCTGCGTACTTATGAACCATATTCTTGTTGCCATCATAGCCGGAGCCATTCTGGCAGGTGGACTATCCACACAGGCGTCGGCAGATGAGGCGTCAAGTGACCCCGGCCCGGAAATCATTACGGTCAAGATAGGCGATGTCGGCGGTGTTATCACGCTGGGCGGTACGGTTATTCCGCGCAAAACGGTAAACCTGTCTGCCCAGATGCCGGGAGATGTGGAATTTATCGCCGGTGAGGAGGGGGATGCTTTTTCCAAAAGCACGGTACTGATTCAGTTGGACCAGTCGGCCCTGCTGGCCAAGCGCAAACAGGCGGAAGCACAGCTGGCGAGTGCGGAGGCTGCGCACCACAACGCCTATGTGCAATACAACCGGGAAATTGTGTCACCCAATGCACAATCCAATTCCATGATGGGAGGCATGCCCAGCATGTTCAGCGCATTCACAGACCCGATGCGTTCCATGACGGGTAAGGGTGAACCGGGATTTGATCGGCATGCAGGCCTCGTCGGACAGGGCACCCAGCTACAGACCGCGGCCAACAGCGTGTTACAGGCCCGGGAAGCCATTCGGGAACTGGATGAGTCGATAGAAAACACCTTCAGCCGGGCACCGTTTGACGGGGTCATCATCTCCAAGATGATCGAGGTGGGCGATATCGTGCAACCGGGGATGCCCTTGCTTACATTTGCCGATACCACCTTGATGCAGATCCAGGTCGAGGTCCCCACCCGGCTGCTGGATGCGGTACAGGAAGGCAAGACCCTGATGGCCAGGGTGGGCAATGAACGCAGCGTGATCCAGGTCAATGTGGACCAGGTGTTTCCCATGGCACAGAAGGGTGGCCATACCACCACGGTCAAGTTCGGTATCCCAGAGGGGATTAAGGCCAAAACGGGTACCTATGCAGAAGTACTGATCCCTGACCTGGCACGCGCTGGACAGGAATTACCCATGGTCCCAGCATCCGCAGTCGTGTGGCGCGGCAGTCTTCCGGCAGTCTTCCAGGTGACTGAGGACGATCGCTTGAAGATGAAGGTTCTGCGCCTGGGGACACAAAGCAGTGACGGGCAAATCAGCGTCATATCGGGCATCCAGCCCGGTGACCGTATCTTGAAGGAACCGACGCCTTCGACGACATCCGGGCCGATGAATTGATCCCGGGCCCGGGAACAGACCAGGCATAACCAGGGAGTTCGGGACTGCGGATCTGATCCTGTGCAGTACCGGGTCGTATGCAGTGCCAGTTGATCCTGATAAAAACAACATTCCCGTAATGGGGATAAGCAGACAGGACTAAGTAGTCATGACAAGTACCCACAAGAAAGACATGCTCACCAAGGATGAACTGGGTTTTGCAGGCCGTCTGGCTGATTCTTTTATCCACTCGCCGCTCTCCCCCTTGCTGTTCGTCGCCTTCATGCTGGTTGGGCTGTACGGTCTTTGGGCCACGCCCCGCCAGGAGGACCCGCAGATCTCTGTGCCCATGGTGGATATCTTCCTGCGCATGCCCGGTGCCTCATCTCAGGAGGTTTCCCGGCTGGCGGTCAGCCCACTGGAACGGATCGTAAGCGAGATTGCCGGCGTAAAGCATGTCTATTCTGCCAGTGACGAGGAAATGGGCATCATCACCCTGGAATTCCACGTTGGCGAAGAGATCGAACGCGCCATTGTGCTTACGCACAGCAAAATCCAGCAACATATGGATATCATGCCTCCGGGGGTGGAGATGCCACTCATCAAGATCAAGGAGGTCGACGATGTGCCGGTCGTCACATTGACCTTGTGGTCACAGGAACTGGATGATGCGGTACTGCGCACACTGGCCATCAGTGTGCTCCAGGAGATCAAGTCACTGCCACAGACGGGGCCCGCCTTTATATCGGGTGGCCGGGCAGAGCAGGTGATTGTCGAGATACAGCCCGAACGGCTCACCGGCTACGGCATCAGTATCGGGCACATCGCCCAGACCATCAAGGGATTCAACACCGAGCAAACCGTGGGCTCCATCGAACGGATGGGCAAGCAATACTTCGTTGAAACCGGCAAGTTCCTGGAGACAGTCGATGACTTCAAGCGACTTGTGGTTGGCAGCCACATGGGTCTGCCGGTGTATCTGAGTGATGTCGCGGAGATACGCAAGGGGCCCGAGGATGCACGCAGTATCGTGACGCACTACACTGGCCCGGCCAGCAATGATCCCGTGATCAATGCCGCACCGGCAGTTACAATCGCGATTGCCAAGCAACGCGGCAGCAACGGTGTAGCCGTGGTCAACAGGGTACTGGCAAGGGTCGAAGAGCTCAAAGGCCAGCTGATCCCTGATGATGTCCATGTGGAAATCACCCGAAACTACGGCAAAACCGCCAACGACAAGGTCAATTCCCTGCTGTTCAAGCTGGTCATTGCCACCGGCGCGGTGACCCTGCTGGTCTGGCTGTCACTGGGGCTGCGACCGGCGATCGTGGTGCTGCTTACCATCCCGGTGGTGCTGGTGGTCACCGTCTTCGTCGCGATGCTGCTTGGTTATACCATTGACCGGGTCAGCCTGTTCGCACTGATATTTTCCATCGGCTTCCTGGTAGACAATGCCATAGTTATTGTGGAAAACATCTACAGTCGCTGGTTGAAGGCAGGCGACACCTCGACCGAAATTGCGGTAGATGCGGTACGCGAGGTAGGGAACCCTACCGTGCTGGCCACCTATACTGTAGTCGCGGCCCTGCTGCCGATGGGCTTCGTGCGTGGCATGATGGGACCCTACATGGAGCCGATCCCTGCACTGGGTTCGGTGGCCATGGTGTTCTCCCTGATAGCTGCCGTGGTGTTTGCGCCGTGGCTGTCGATGCGCATGATTCCGACCCTGTCCAAGCTTCGCAAGATGGAGGCACGGGATCAGAAAATCGACAAATGGCTGGAGAAGTTCTATCGCAAGACCATTGGTGCACTGTACTACACACCTCGATATGGCTGGGGCTTCCTCATTGGTCTGATGGTCGCTTTCATTATCACAATTTCCATGTTCTTCACCTATGCCGTCACGGTAAAGATGCTCCCGTTTGACAACAAATCCGAATTTGCAGTGACCATCGACATGCCGGATGGCACCGCACTGCCGGATACCGCGAGCCTCGCCGCTGAGTTGACGGAAGCGTTGCGCAGCTTTCCCGAGGTGGTGGATCTGCAGAACTATGTTGGCACGGCCAGGCCATTCGATTTCAACGGGCTGGTGCGCCATTATTACCTGCGCCAGTTTCCCTGGCAGGCCGAGATTCAGGTCAAGCTGCTGGACAAGAAGGAGCGCAAGCGTACCAGTCACGAAATTGCCACCGCCGCCCGGGCACTGCTGACCCCTATCGCCAGCCAGGCAGGCGCCGTGCTGACTATTGTGGAAATGCCGCCGGGACCACCCGTACTGCAGACTGTGGTGGCCGAAATCCACGGGCCGGATGATGCAACCCGGCGCCAGGTAGCCGCTGATATGACCACTATTTTCCATGAATCGGAGTATCTGGCCGACGTAGACAATTTCATGCGCAACGACCTCGAGACATGGCGCTTTGAGGTTGACCTGGACAAGGCCGCCACGCAGGGTGTGCTCATCGAGACTATCAACCAGCATCTGGCCATGGCCATGGGTGAATTCAAGCTCGGCGATATCAAGCAGAATCTGGTTTATGAGCCTACCTATATCCTCCTGCAGATAGCCCTGGCGCAGCGATCCCAGTTGAACTCCCTGAGCGACCTGCCAGTGATAACCCAGGACGGCCGCTCCATACCGCTTGCCCAACTGGGCAGGTTCGTCAAGGGCATGCGTGATCCGCTTATCTTCCACAAAGACCTGCAACCGGTCGAGTTTGTGGTTGGTGATGCCGTCGGGGAGTATGCGGCTCCGGTCTATGCCATGCTTGATGTGCAAAAACGTCTAGAACAGTATACGGCTCCGGATGGCGTCAAACTGGAGGGCAGCTGGACCGGGCCCCCGAAATCCGAGTCGCGCTCCGGATTCGAGTGGTCCGGCGAGTGGACGGTTACCTACGAGACCTTCCGTGATATGGGCATGGCCTTTGCAGTGGCCCTGGTGGTCATCTATATGCTGGTGGTATGGCAGTTCGGCAATTTCTCCATCCCGGCCATCATCATGGCCCCTATCCCCCTGACCATGCTGGGCATCGTCCCCGGTCACTGGTTGATGGGAGCCGACTTTACCGCCACATCCATGATCGGCTGGATTGCACTGTCGGGTATTATCGTGCGTAACTCGATCCTGCTGATCGATTTCAACATTGTCCTGGTCAAGGACGGCGTACCACTCTACGATGCCGTGATCACTGCGGTGAAGGCCCGTACCCGACCCATCATGATTACTGCCCTGGCACTGGTGCTGGGTTCTGCGGTGATTCTGACGGACCCGACTTTCGAGGGCATGGCCATCTCGCTGCTGTTCGGTGTGTTCGTTTCAACCATTCTGACGCTGTTCGTTATTCCCCTGGGTTGCATTTCACTGGGTGAAACCGTCTTCCTGTGCGCCGGTGGCACCTCCCCCGCAATAGAGCAAAACGAGAAAACGACCCAGGCCACCCGGATTGCGGAAGTAACGCTCCACATGGATGAGGCTGCAACGCACGAGCAACGCAAATACTTGCGTGATTATCTGCTGGCAATGAATGGTGTAATTGCCGCTGCCTGCCATGATGAACAGCCGCATTTTATGCTGATCGAGTACGATCAGGATGTCATTGATACTGCAGTGTTTGTGGAAGCCGCCAGCAAGTGTGGATTGCATGCCGGGCTGATTACAGGCTGAATTTAAGCCTTTTCCCTTGAAGCTCATGCCCATCGAGCAACCGCTACAACTGTTTTCCCCCTGATTACACCGAAATCTTGCCCGAATCTGCTACACTGGCCTGAAAGTATCCTGGTATATTGTCCTTTCTCCAACCGATTTCTATCTTCAAACCAATCGTTACCCTAGCGCATCTGCGCAAAGCAGCAACATAGGTTGAATCCGCAACCCAACCCGGTCTTTTAGTAATTTCTAATATTACCGATGAGTGACAGGCTGGAGACGACCCAAAGCGGAAGTTTAGCGTTTTATTAATTAGAATAAGCTAACAGAGTATTTCCGATACTAGTAAGACATTCGCAACCACAAAGCGTAGCGCATTCATACTTCTAACTCTCCCTGTTTTTGAAGTGTTATATACCGGATATCGCTTTGCCCACCCGGCACGGGCCTGTTCTGGTTGGACAGTATTAATATGTTGGCCTATTATTTGTTGGTCTGTTATTGCTTGCACGAAACCTTGATTCTGGGGTTGTGCGAATAAAAAATATCGCGGAGGGGCGTATCATGAAACAGCTAACCGCATTCGGTTTGGGCACACTTGTATTTTCCATGCTCGGGGCTCCAGTTCTAAGCGCATCACAGGGCGGCGATCCAGTATCCAACATATTTGTATCGCTTTCCGGCAATAACATGTCCGTGGTTCGCTGCGTAGTGACCGACGCTGGTGAGAATTCCGGACTCCCGGGCGATGACGGGCTGGCGTGCCAGGAAACGGACAACCAGGACGTTGGTTTCAGTACCTCGTGGCCGGCCAATCAATACAAGGGTGAGGATAAGTGGTGGTGGACCGGTCTGAGCGGCGAGGTCATTGGCCTGCGCGCCAGCAACAGCGTGCGCCCGTTACTGCAGGACAAAAACCGCAAGGTTGTCGACACCTACACCTATGCCGGGGTACCACCGGGCCTGCCAACCAGCGGCTCCAACTTCATCGGTGTATCGCCTCACGGCAAGACCGCCTGGAATTCGGCACGCGAGGTCGATGAAATCCAGGAAATCGATATCGACCCGAAAAGCGATACCTTCGGCCAGATCCTGACCCACATTTCGGTACCGCTTTCATCCGATGCGGGGGCCGGCTCCGAAACCCGCGGCAAAATGCGTCCCTGCGACATGAGCATCACGCCGGATGGCAAGTACCTGTGGGAACCGGATATCGGTGGTGAAACCGTAACCGGTGTGGATATCACCACCAAACAGGTCATCGCCCAACTCACCCTGCCCAGGGAAGACCCGGCAAACCGGGTGATACCTTTCATGCTAACTACCAACGGTAACATAGCGCTGGTGGAAAACTTCGAGGCGCCCTTCGGCACCGAGTCCATTATCGATATCTCGGACCCGGCCAACCCGGTGCATATTAAAAAGCTGACGCAGGCGGACGGTCTGGGCATTACACCCGAGACTAGCGAGTTTACACCGGACGGCAAGTATGCCTACATCATCGCCAACGGTTCTCCAACCATACCCGGCGAAATCAACGTACTCGACCTGAATACTCTCCAGATCACCAAGAGTATCGCACTGCCGGCCGGCTGTCGCCCCCACACCGGTGATTTTACCAACGATAACGGTTACTTCGTGGTGAACTGTTCCGGCACCGGCACGGTCGCGATCATCAGTAACGAACTGCAGGAAGTGGTGGAGGAAGTTGCCTTGAGTGGTACGTCACCGCGTGGGGTGATTACCCGCTAGAGACACTGCTCATCGAGTTTTGCAGGCGTGTTCTTCCAGCGTCTCGTTAATCCGGGACTGATTATCTGTCTATTACTGGCAACTGCCGGGGCACACGCCCCGTCGGTTGCCGTTGACGCCCCCGACTTCCAGTTAACGGTCATCGCAAACGAGTCCGGCTCCCTCGTCCGGGATTCCGCCGCCCGGCTGGTACAAACCGCTAGGGAGGATGGCCTGGACATCAGGCCGGAGCTCGCCTCCAGACCCGGCGAGCGCCAGGCCGGCGCGGGATCGCCCGAACTGCTGATAATGCCACTACGCAGCCTGGCCACTCAGGTGCCCGCGCTGGAAATCCTGGAACTGCCCTTTTTGTATGCCGATACGGATAACATACACCGGGCGTTCGATAAAGATCTGGGTGAGGTGTTGCGCGAACAGGTGCGCCGGCAGGGGTGGGAGTTACTGGCACTGTGGGATGAAGGCATGCACATGCTGTCGGGCAACCGCCGTTATGACCGAGCGATCAACCTGACCGGTATGGAGTTCATCCTGTTACGCGCCGACCCGGTCGCCGAAAAACAGTTCACCGCGCTCGACGCCTGGACACGCAAGGCCCAACCGCAAACCCGCGAACAACTGCTGCGCGAGTGCATGATCGGCAGCCGCTCGGCCAGCCTGCAACGGCTCTGGTACGAACGACTCGACCGGGTGCACCAGGACCTGAGCCTGAGCGCGCACCGTTACGAGGGCTGGGTGGTGATCACACCGTCGGCCGACTGGGGACGGCGTAACGACAAGGACAAGGCCGCGCTGTTACAGGCACTGTCATCGACTACGCAGTGGCAACGCGCGGAAGCACAGCGCCGCGAGGCAGACGCTCTTATACAACTGAAAACCTCGGGCATGCGCATCCACACCCTCGATGCCGAGCAGCGCGCGGCCTTTCTCGCGCGCCTGCCGGCCTGGGAAACACTGCTGTCAGACACGCTCGAACACTCGCTCCGGCAGAAGCTAGTCGCTGCCGCAGCAACTGGAGTCGTCGAGCGACCCAACAGGCAGTAATCGCTGCCGGATACGTAACAAGCTGCCCAGGGCGGCCAGGGCGAGCACAGCCCAGGCAGCCATTGTATTCACCAACGCGTAGGGCGACACCCAGAGTTCTTCCCCGGCTTCGACCAGATCGAGACTGGCCAGCGGGTCAAATACCGGCGTGAAGTCCGTACCCAGCCACGCGTTCACCGCCATGCCCGCCACCAGTGACGCGACAATCAGGCTGGTCGTATAGATGATCACGGTGCGCTTGCCGATGGTCTTGTACAGGGCATACAGTTCCGGCAGGTTGGTCGCCGTACCGGTGACCAGGAACACGATCGCCGCGCCTGGCCCGACACCGCTGGCCAGCAGAGTTGCCACCAGCGGGATATGTCCAACCGCACACACATAGATGCTGGCGCCAAGCAGTGCGGCGGCCAGTAAACCGATCACAGAGTCCGCGCCCAAGTAGTGATCACTCCATTCGGGCGGAATAACGACACTCAGCACACCGGCCAGAAAAATGCCAATGGCGAGATAAAAACCAATGGTCGGGCCGAGTGTGAAAAACGCCCAATGCAGACCCGCCCCAGCACGATGAATAAAATCCCGTCTTGCCGTACTTGCCTCACCTTCGCCAGCGTCACAACAGCCGTGTGTTGCTGCTGGCGCTTCCGGTATCGGCACACGTTTGTCGCCAAACCGTTCTGCCATGCCGCCCAGAACAAACGGCAGCAACAGGCCTAGCATGATGTAGGCCAGCGTGATGTGCGTACCCAGCAGTGCGAAACTGAGGATGACAGCTGCCGGATTGATGATGGGCGTAGCTGCGGTAAATGCCATGACCGGGCCGATACGTACGCCGGCCCGGTACAGGCTGACAGCGATCGGGATTACGCCACAAGAACAGATGGGCAACACCCCACCGAGTGCGACGGCGCCGCCCATCGCACCTATGCTCTTACCGTTGAGGTACTTTTTCAAACCACTGGCAGGTATGAACTCATGAATCAGCCCGGCAAAGAACAGGCTGATTAAAATCCAGGCGGCGGATTCGACCACAATAGCCCAAGTGGTCTGCACGAATTGCAACACCCATGGATACATCAGTCCGCGTCCCCGGACGTTGCCTTGAAGTGATCGATATCCTTTGTCAATAACTGCTGCTGAGATTGCAGCTGTGACATAAGTTCGGGTGGACAGACAATGTAGCGCCCGGTCTTGCACTCGGCGGCGGAGTGCAACAGGGCGGACATGCGCACCATGTTGATGAGGATCGACTGCGGTATGCGGTTCTTATCCAGTGCAATTTCCCTATTGGACAGCATGAGGGTGCGCAGGCTCTCCCGGTAAATCGTCACATTGATACGAAACGACGTTACCTTGGCTTGTGCCGAACGGGCCGCCACTATTAGCCTGGCAGAGTCCCCGTTCAGCTCCTCAACCTTTGCCAGCAAAACCGGCAAGGTGGAATTATCTGCAACAGCCGTCGCCGCTAACAGGGTTGTCAACAACAATAGAACAAAACGCATTATCTATAATGTAATAACCTGGTCAGGCATATTCCCGGAAAGCGCTTCATATAGATTCGGGAAACAACCGATCACAGCACCATCTACAAGATTCTTGTCGATCTTGCGTTCATAGCAACACTTGTCACAACCCATGAGTAGTATGCCTTTCTCCCTGGCAACTATTGCCAGTCGTTCCCCAATTGGATCGCCCTTGACCAGTACATAGTTGTTGTCTTCAAAAAAGAACATACCAGCCACCTCGACCCCATGATGATCCTCCTCCAGCTGCGGCAGGATCATTTGGCCGAGTTTGTAGGATACGGTATGGCCCTGGCTTGAGAAGATATATGCAACTTTCATGACAGCTCCTAATTGCGCGTGAATAATTTAATGATGAAGTGAATTCCTTCCAGATTCCTGTTTTTCCACAATTGATTACCTCTGAACTACCTGTTGCTCACAATCAGATTCATGATCAACCTTTTGTACACGTGATAATTTAGCATAGTACATTGGTAGCATAAATCACCTGTTTTGCATGGAATCCAGCCATACAGGTCAAGGAACACACGGTTCTGGCTGGCTCTTTTCTGAATTCGCACCCGCCTGCCTGTTTGCTGCACAGCCGGCTGATTTTCCCATGGTATTCTAGACACCTTGGCAACTGCGAATATCAATTCCAGGAAATCCTGACGCGATTATTGGTGATTGTCCTGCATCCTGAATCTCCGAGCCAGTCATCCGACTAATTTACTCAGGTATTCCATGGCTACCTCCGACTTCGGCCCAGACTGCGTGAAAACTCTGATTATTCGAGAGAGGCAAGAAATAATTACCACCTCGATTTGAATAGCCATTTACATACCTGCTGAAAATGCGATGAATAAGCTGTATAGAGCCGACTGCGATATTTACCTGCATCGAAAAATCGCATTATATTTCACACAGCCTCGTGCCGTACTACGACCTAGGGACTGATTCTAATTATGAAATCACTAAACAGCGGGAAACTACCCTGTCGTAACATTCCCGATTCTCGCATCTCTTGCCTCTAACTCAGGTAATGATCGGATTGCCTGTATCAGAATCATGGGCAATTGCAGGGACAGTATACCTGATCAAAGCAATCGGACCCCGCAGAGTTATGGTAAGTATGCTATCGCCGGTATTCGTGTTTACTTCCGGCATGGGTGCTTGCCGTAGACCACATCTACGTTTGGCAGGTTATCGAGTGTGTCACGCCATGGCGAGGCACCATCGATCGCGACCCGGTAGCCGTATTCGTATTGACAGCGCATGAAATTCGGCTGGAAATAGTCCTCTGGCGGTGGGATGGGTGAGCACGGGCCGTCCAAGGGTGCCACGTATTTCACCGTCCAACCGCGCCGCTTAGCATCCAGCACTGTCAGGGCGACACTGTCAGCGGCCCGCTCTCCGGTCCAGACGTCGCTGATGCGTACGGCGATGTGCAGGACATGGTCGGTGACGCATTGCGGATACGTTTCGAGCGGGCTGTTGATGATGGCATAGAGGTTAACATGGGATTTTTCCCCCTTGTCGTCGCTCGGAAACAGTGCCTCGACCTGGCTTGGGAACGGGATGTGTTGGGCAGCGCGCCATCGACCATCATGTGACCGTCGATGAACACCGGCGGGAAGGCCACCGGGCTTGCCGCCGAGGCCATGATGTAGTCGATGTAGCGGTCACGGCGTGCCGGGTTGTCGCGCTGAAGGGCGACGGCCGTGAGGTCGAGGGTCTCGGGATTGCCGTAGTCGAAATCGACGGCAATCACGGCCAGGCGGCGGCCCTCGTTCAGCCACGCGTCCGCGACCTTGTCGAGTGTCTCCCGGGTAATGGACTGCTCCAGCCGGCGCCGAAGAGGAGAGCTGTCCGTGGCGGAGTCACCGAACATGGCGGCAAGGATCGATCTTGTCCGGAAGACATCCTCAGTGGTCAGGGTAGCGACCTGCTCGCGCAGCACATGGTCGTAGTCGCTGCCGAGGAAGGCGTGCGTTACCATCATGGCACCGGTCGAGATTCCGATGGCGATATCGAACACCGGGCGCAGCTGCTCCTGCGGGGGCTTGACCCAGGACCAGCCATCCATGAAGCCTACCCCAAATGCACCCCACGGACCGCCCGCCGAAAGCAGCAGAACGTCGAGTTCATCTGTCGGAATAGCCCGGGTCGGTCAGGAATACGGCTACTGCAGTCAGAATTTTGCTTGGCATTATTGCCACCTCACTGATTCGATCAGATGCTAAAACCGCTAGTCTTAGCAGTGCATGTGCCTCATCCGCCAGGCAGGCTACACACGATTATTGGGGTGAGAACAGCCCCTGACCTTGTTGAAAGCCCGGATTATGAAACCTCTTATTCAGCCAGCACCATGCCCACTTCATTGGCTATGATGCTGTGCACAGCCTTTGTTGGGTGGACCCCATCCCAGAAGACATAATTATCAGGCCGATTGCAGGTGTATGGCGGAACATTTGGCATGACACACGGGACCTCACCATTTTGTGGATCGGAGGGTAATGGATCGAGAACCAGCTGCAGGAACCTGGTATAGACGTCATACCGTATAATCTCCAAATCGGGATCCGGGATAGCGGCTTCCAGCGTATCAAGAACACCATCCAGCCCGGGAATGTTGACTGGCAGCGGTGGACACCCCGATGGCTGTGGATCCTGCACATCGTAGCCAAAGTTGAACCAGTATGACAGGCAACTGGCCAGGCCGGCGGCCCCTGGAAACTGCTGATCAGCAATCGCCAGCGACGGGGTGAAACCCAGATCGGGAGAATTCATGACCAGAAATTTCTTCGCACCTTGCTCATACAGGGTCTGGATAGCGCCACCTATCGACTCGACAGCCTCAGCAATGATTGTGAGACCGTTCATTGGATTGGACGCAAATGCAAAAACGGCATCAGGAGCGATGTCGTTTCCACCTATGAAGATGACATGCAACGCGCCGGGCGATGCTTCGCCACCTGTATCAGCGAGATAGGTGGTTACCTGCATGGGAAGATGCATGTTAGGGCTGGTTACCGAGGCATCACGCGCCCGTGCACCTCCATAGGCATAGTTTGTCGCCTCACCAGGGTTGCGCAGCGCCGGACGCACCATGCCACCAAGGCCCAGCGGTTTCGCATACTGTTCGACCCAGGTCTGCCCGTTGCTGTGATGGAGCCCCCCTCGCGTGTAAGGGCCATCGGGGACCAGGAACGGGTCCAGCAGGTCATAGGGTGGCGTATTGGACAGTCCTGTCACGACATACTTGTTGCCTGAATCCGACAAGCTGTCGCCGAACACGACCAGTCCATCATAAACAAACCCTGCACTCGCCCAGCCTGAGAAAAAAAGAAATGGCAGGCTCAACAGGAAGGCGAGAAGTGGATGCTTAATATTATTCATGGTCAGCCTCCATAGTTATGGTGATTTAGTGAAGTGCTGTCTGTCTTTATTTTGTCTCCTCAGTAGTGCATTAATAACATCATGCAATGTATATGTAATTGATATCAGTCAAAATAAAAACGTATCGTGCTAAATAATCACACGTTATACGGGAAAGTGCGTAGATATCATCTGCTATTCTGGCCAGGTTTGATCGGCAGCCGTACCAGATCGTGCTCCTGCAAAAGACTGAGGTTCCGTGCGGCAAGTTTTATGCGGTGTCTTTTACTCCAGATCCGGTTCGCCCAGCTGTTGCAATATGGCGCCTCGGGCGGCATCACGCAATTTCACGGCTGCCGTCCATTCCCTTCCAGCCGGTGCGATGGGCGCGCCGATATGGATCTTCACCACAACCCGGCGTGGAAACCGCGATTCATCGCGCAATAGCGAACGCGTTCCCCGGATGACCACCGGCACCAGCGGCACCCCTGCATGGGCCGCTGCTGTGAATGCGCCCATGTGAAATGGCAACAGACCCGGCACGCGCGTAAAGGTCCCTTCGGGAAAATACACCAGCGAGCGGCCAGCCTGAGCCACCTGGGCCGTAACGCGGGCATCTGCAACACCGCGCTGCTTGTCAAAACGCTCGACGAACTCGGCCCCGATGCGCCGCAGGAACACGCGCGGAATAAACTGTCTGGCCAGTTCCGCCTTGGCCACGAAGCTGAACCTGAGCGGTAACACTGCCACCAACACCACACCATCGATGTAACTGGCGTGATTGCTGATGATGACACAGGCCTGACCCTGCGGCAGTTGCTCGGCCCCGTCGACCTGTAATGGTATGCGGCAGAGACGAAAGAGCAGTCGCGCGCCCCCGCGTATCACTGCCCAGCGCCAGCGCAGGCGGGGCAAAACCGCAATCAGCAACCAGACGGAAGGCGCCAGCATCCAGAAGATGAAGTGAGCGTAAACGGCATAGGCCGTATCGGCCAGCCGCCGCCACACACTGTGCAGGCGCGGCCGCAACGAGGTCAGCAACAGACGGGTAAACTGCCACCATACCGCGCGCGGTTTATGACCGAGCTGGCCCCTTTCGTACAGCTCGCGCACAGCATTACGGCGGATCTTGCCACTGGAGGTCTTCATCACGGTATGGGGCATGGCCATCACCACATCCTCGGGCGGCGTGCCCAACAGGTCTCTGGTCACCGTGTTAACCTGAATCCGCAGCGCGTCCAGTTTTGCCGGCGCTGTCTCGCGGGTTTCGGCCAGCACGATGAGCCGTTCTGTTCCCGCAACCGGATCAGGGCTGCCGAAAACGGCGACACAGCCCTTGCGGATGCCGGGGATGTCGCCGATGGCTTCTTCCACCTCATAAGGATACAGATTGCGCCCCCCCCGGATGATGATGTCTTTGACCCGGCGGGTGATATAAACGTCACCGCCGACGATGTAGGCAAGGTCGCCTGAGTCGAGCCATTCCCCGTCGAACAGGCTCCGGGTCGCGTCCGGGTTGCGGAAATAACCGCTGGTGGCTGACGGTCCCCGGAACTCGAGGCGTCCCTCGCGGTGTTCCGGCAGTTCGCGCCCTGACGGATCGACGATACGAATCTGGTATCCGGGCAGTGGTTGGCCACAAGCGACGAACTCGAGGGCGCGGGCATCCGCCGCATCAGCCGGCACCGCCTCCCCTGACGACTCGAATACATCACGCTGTATGCGGTCGATCGGTGGAATGCGTCCCGGTGGCGGAAAGGCCAGGCCGACGGCGGCCTCGGCCAGACCATACACCGGTGCCATCGTCTGCGGCCGAAAGCCGTAACGGGCAAACCGCTCGCTGAAGCGCCGTATGGTATGGGGGCTGACCGGTTCAGCGCCGTTGACGGCCATGCGCCAGGAACTGAGATCGAGACCATCGATATCACTATCGGCCAATTTGCTGAGGCACAGCTCAAAAGCGAAATTGGGTGCTGCCGACAAGGTGCCACGGTGGTAATGGATTGCCCACAGCCAACGCTGCGGATGGACCAGAAAGGTCAGCGGTGACATCAATACCAGTGTCATCGCATAGTACAGACTGCCCAGCCATGCGCCGATCAGCCCCATATCGTGATACAACGGCAGCCAGCTGACGAAGACATCCGTGGGATCGACTTGCGCGATATCACCCATGGCGCGGATATTTGCAAGCAGATCGGCATGCGTCAGCACCACGCCCTTCGGCGCGCCGGTACTGCCCGAGGTATACTGGAGCAAGGCGATGTCCCCGGTGCGAACCGCCGGCACAGTGACTGTCATGCCATGCGCAGCCAATTCCCCGGGCGTGATGACATTACGTAATATCTCCACCTGTGCCTTGAGCAGCCGCGCAACCACCTGGGCTTCCGGCACGGTAATGAGAATTACCGTATTGGCGTTGGCGAGTATGCTCGCGTGCCGGCGCAGATGTTCCTCGATCTGGGATGCACGTGCTGGCGGATAGATAGGTACGGGTATGCCGCCAGCCAAAAGAATACCAAAAAAACTAAACAGGTAATCACGGCTTGTCGGCAGCATGATGGCCACGCTCTGCCCCGGTTGCAGGTCATGCGCATGCAATCCCGCAGCGATCGCCCGCGCACCATCGAATAAGGCGGCATAGGTGATCGTTTCCGGTTCGTCCGCCTCGCCATACAGGTAGATGTGCGGACGTTGCGGGTGGTTGTGTACATGCCAAT
The DNA here is from genome assembly GCA_029864225.1 of Gammaproteobacteria bacterium. Taxonomy (GTDB): domain Bacteria; phylum Pseudomonadota; class Gammaproteobacteria; order UBA9214; family UBA9214; genus CAMYJZ01. The sequence continues at coordinate 17,724 of JAOTTU010000013.1, forward strand.
CGAGCACGTCCAGCAGCGTGTCCGCCTCAACAGGCGCACCCGCCACTTCGCCCGGTGCGACGATGCTGATCGTCGCCACTGCGGCTGGCAGCCCCGTGGCATGGCCGGACAATACCGCCCGCAGCAGATCGCGGGGCGTTTCAACCGTCATTGTCACCTGCTCCGGCAGGCTCACGCCAAAGGCCCGTTCGATGCGCAACAGCAATTCAACGCGCGACAGGCTGTCGAAACCCAGGTCGCGGTCCAGCGCGCTGTCCAGTGTTGCCTGTATGGCAGGTGTCCGGCCCGGGTGCAGTTCCACCGCCAGTTGTTGGATGCTGTCCAGCAGGCGACCGACAGTATCGTCAACTGTCAGACCGTTTTGACCCGCCCCTGCATCAAGCCCAGGCATAATATCCTCCCGTCAGTGCAGCCTGCGACAACGCGATCCTCTACATCCTGCGTGCCATACCCAGACTATAGCACTCACATTCCGATCCGATTTGTGGTCGCGCAATACCCCGTCTACAAGCCACAGTATGCGCTCGGCAAAATCCAAGCAACGTATGCCACTCACCGAGCAGCGGAAGTTGCGATATAACGTGAAGGGGTTCACGAATGCCGCGGGCCCAGGGATGCGCAGGAGCGGCCCAACTCAAGAGCCCGTACCGCGGACACCACGCATGTAGTGCTCGAACCATTGGATTTCATTACCCGCTTGGCAATCCTGGTCCCCAAACCCCGGGTGCATCTGACCCGCTAGCACGAATTGTTTCACTTTCGTGTTTTTGGTCCGACATGCATGGTTGTTTTCAATCCCTAGGGCAGGGCCAGACGCTAGGGGCTGGCGGGCATGGCGGGTACAATGGGCGCGATGAATATCCAGCGATCCCCGACCATCGAGGGCATCCACGCTACCCTCCAGAGGGTGTTTGGTTATGCCTGCTTCCGTCCCCATCAGCAGGCCATTATCGAGGAGCTGATCGCCGGTCACGATGCCTTCGTGCTGATGCCGACAGGCGGTGGCAAATCCTTGTGTTACCAGATTCCTGCCCTGCATCGACCGGGGGTGGCCCTGGTCGTGTCGCCACTGATCTCCCTCATGAAGGACCAGGTGGACGCTCTGCAGGCCAATGGCGTGGCGGCGGCCTTCTACAATTCCGCGCTGGGCTCGGAGGAGGCCCGTCAGGTGCTTGCCCGCCTGCATGCCCACGAACTGGACCTGCTCTATATCAGTCCGGAGCGCTTGTTGAACGCTGGCTTTCTTGAGCGGCTGGCGGGGATCGATATCGCCCTGTTCGCCATCGACGAGGCCCACTGTGTGTCACAATGGGGGCATGATTTCCGTCCCCAGTATCAGCAGCTCGGGGTGCTGCGCAGCCACTTCCCGGATATCCCGCTGGCCGCCTTCACCGCGACGGCCGATGCCCAGACCCGGGATGACATCGTGCGCGTGCTCGGGCTCGGTAAGGCCAGCCGTCACGTCACCGGGTTTGACCGTCCCAACATCCGTTACACGGTACTGGAAAAACACAAGCCTTTCGATCAGCTGCTTCGCTTTCTGGAAAGCCGCGAGGATCAGGCCGGCATCGTCTACGCCCTGAGCCGCAAACGGGTGGAAGAGGTGGCTGGAAAACTCCAGGCCCGGGGTATCCGTGCACAGTCCTATCATGCCGGTCTGCCAGCCACCCATCGCCGAGCAGCGCAGGAGGACTTCCTGCGAGACGAACTGCAGGTGGTGGTGGCCACCGTAGCGTTCGGCATGGGCATCGACAAGCCCAATGTACGTTTCGTCGTTCATTATGATCTTCCCAAACATATCGAAGGCTACTACCAGGAGACCGGTCGGGCCGGCCGCGATGGCCTGGACTCCGAATCCCTGCTGTTGTTCGGTGCCCAGGACGTGGGGACTGCGCGACGCCTGATCGAGAACAACGACAATCCCGAACAAAAACGCATCGAGGTGCACAAACTGAACGCCATGGTGGGTCTGGCGGAAAGTGTGACCTGCCGGCGCCGGGTGCTACTCAACTATTTCGGCGAGCGGCTGGAGCAGGATTGCGGCAACTGCGATGTCTGTCTGAACCCGCCGGAACAGTTCGATGCCACGCTGGATGCCCGGAAGGCGCTGTCCAGCGTCTACCGGGTCGGCCAGCGTTTCGGGGTTGGACATGTAGTGGATGTGCTGAGGGGCGCTGATAATGAGCGCATTCGTTCGCTGCGTCACCAGCAGCTTTCCACCTACGGTCTGGGTAGCGACAGGAGCGAGCAGGAATGGACGTCCATCATCCGCCAGCTCATTCATCATGGCTATCTGGTTCAGGACATTGCCAACTATTCAGTGTTGAAGCTTACCGAGGCCGCCCGGCCGTTGTTGCGCGGCGAAGTGACCTTGAGTCTGGCAAAGCCCCGTATTCGTGAACAGACAAAGAAGAAGCGCCCCAGGGCGGATGCCGCACACGGGCCTTACGACGAGGCCCTGTTCGATCAGCTCCGGGATCTGCGCAAGCACATCGCCGATGAACAGGGTGTGCCGCCCTATATTGTGTTCGGTGATGCCAGCCTTATTCAGATGGCGCGGGACAAACCGACGGATGAAGCGGAACTGCTGAATATCACGGGTGTCGGTCAACACAAGCTGGATAAATATGGAAACGACTTTCTGAATACTATTGCGTTATACAGTGTAGAGGAGGGGAGTGCCGGCGGTTGAGTTGGGCCCGGTGGTTCGTGCCTCCCGGCTGGAATGCCAGGAGGGCCTGGAGCTTGGGGATATCACAGCGTGGGAGCAATATATCCCTGTATTTGATTAACGTGAAAGCTCGCGCAGGCGCGCCATTCTTTTTTTGCGACTGTCCGCCAGTTCGCGCTGAGTGCTGACTTCTTGTTCTGATAAGCGCTTGAAGGTCTGCAGGAACGCCTGGTATTTATCGGTTTCGGTGTCCGTCTCGAACATTGCTCGCCCATTCGATACCTCGTAGTGCGCCCGGTTCAGGAAGTCGAGGTATGCGATACCCTGCCGCGATACTTCGATCACTATGTCGAAATATTTTTCAGACAAGGCCCCGTCGATTTCATACGTGCCATTGAATTCCTGAATGGCCTGCAGTATTTCATTCTGCGGCAGATCGAGTTGCTCAATATCAGCCTTCATTTGCGAGAGCATCTCCTTGCGCCTTTTTTTGTGATTCTGAAACAGCTGGCCGTAGTCATCGAGTTGATCCGCGCTCGCAGGGAAACGGGACTTGTCCTCAAGGAATTCAGGATCGAACAGTGGTGGAATTGAAACCATGGCGACATTCCTGGCCAATTCTGCATCGAGTTGTCGGGTTTCCCGCATGAACCGGGTCTGAAGTGTCAGGGCCGCAGAGGGTCTGCCTGAAACGTCTTCCGTTTGTTGCTGCTGTCGTAGCTTCCTGTCCTGCTCCCAATCGATAGAGTGATCTGCTATCAGGTATGCCTGATCAGCTTGCCTGTCTTTGATATTTTGATAGTTCCCGAAAAAATTCACGGCTGCCACAAGCACCCAGATGCCCCACATGGCAACAATCAGATTCGGCGTATCCTTGCCCGTGTAGACACGATAGATTCCCGCCAGTACCAATGTAAGGATACCGGTGTACACCACCACCGGCACCACGATTCCCAGTAGATAACCGATCAGGAAGGGCAGAGTGAGTGGGCCGCCTTCAAGCATGGCCGTTGCTATTGCAAGCATAAAGCTGGCGACGATAAGGGGAACGATGTACTTCATCTGCAATCCGGTCAGTGAAATAAAATGACTACATTCGCACTCAACAACATGCACGTGTCCAATGTCAAGTGAGCGGCCGGTTGCCATGTCAATGATGACTATTCGCTCTCATTCGATGCCCCGGTAGGTTCTGTCAGACATACACGGCGAAGATATTGAGGCCATCCACAGACGGCCGAGAGAATCAGAATCTGGTTATATAATTCTTCAGTAAATAAGGAATATCTGTTATACTAATGTACACAGTCTCATGACTACCTTAATTAATTAATTAACTGACTAAATACTAACGGTAATGAGGAAATCGCCATGAAAACAGCCACATACACCTCTGACCGGCAGGATGAATCCAATCGGTCCTTTGTGGTACCGGTTAAAAATGAAGCCGGGAATTGCTCGGATCCCGAATGTTCCTGCGGTAACACGGTCATTCCAAAAGGTACCGGGTACCTGCATATCAGCCAGAAAGTGGTGGATTACAGGCAGGATTGTCCAACCCCGAGTGACCTGATTTACAAGCTCAACAAGCAGCAGGCTGAGCTGGGATGCTTCGAGACGGTTGAACTGGACCGTAGTGCTGTCTTCCCGCGTTTGCTTTGTAAGGAAGCAGCGATCCGTCATCAACTTAATCTGGAAGTCGCCGCACAAGATGCAGCAAATTGGTGGAATACCGGCGAGGTGCCGCTGCGGTCGACGCCGGCTTCATCTT
>JAOTTU010000130.1 GCA_029864225.1 Gammaproteobacteria bacterium
GAGTTACTGGATTCCGGCTTGCGCCGGAATGACGAAAGATGAGTTACTGGATTCCGGCCTGCGCCGGAATGACGAAAGATGAGTTACTCAGGCCTTCCTTAGTTCAACCTCGGCTATTATCCGATCGTAAAAAAAGCAGAATGTCCCCTTTTTTACCCTTTTTTATGGGCTAGGATGAGGGCTCGGGCAGCGGGGTCCGGGTCCATTCGGAGTCCTGAACCCATTGCAGGAACCGCTCTCGGGTCAGCGGCCTGGAGATGTAATACCCCTGGCCGTGGTGACAGCCCATGCTGGCCAGCTGGTACAGGGTCTCCTCGTCCTCGATGCCTTCGGCAATTACGCTGAGTTCAAAGTTCTGCCCGAGGTTTATCATGGTCTGGACGATACGGGTGTCGTTGACATCCGTCGCCATTCCCATGACGAATGACTGGTCGATTTTAAGTTCGTGCACGGGCAGCTGCTTCAGGTAACTAAACGAGGAATAGCCGGTCCCGAAATCATCGATGGACAGTTTGACACCGAGTTCGCGCAAGCCCTGCAGGGTCTTGATGCTGGCCTCGGGATTTTTCATGATCGCGCTTTCGGTCACCTCGATCATGAGTTTGTCGGGTGCCGTGCCCCAGGTCCGCAAGGCGCGCATAACCAGCTCGATCAGCTCATATTCAGTCAGGGTGCTGGCTGACAGGTTCACAGCCATTCTGAAATCGGGCCACAAGCGCCGGATCTCGACGCCCTGACGCAATGCGGTGTTCAGGCTCCACAGGGTCAGTGGAAATATCAGGCCGTTGTCCTCCGCCAGCGGAATGAACGTGTCCGGACTGACCAATCCGTGTTCGGGACTCTCCCAGCGCATCAGGGCCTCTGCGCCGAGCAGGCGGAGCTCGTGCAAGTCGACTTTGGGCTGGTAGTGGAGTTCGAGCTCGCTATTTGAGATCGCGTGTTCAAGATCGTGGACCAGTTCGCTTGATGATGCTTCGGTCAGTTGGCTGTTGTTCGCAATTTGATAGGCTTGCCAGGTATCCCGGGCCGTGTGCAAGGCCACGTCTGCCTGTTGCATGAGTGCATCGCTGGTGGTTCCGTGTTCCGGAAATACTGCAATACCAATATGTATCTTGATATCAACGGGGCTCCCGTCATCCAGGAATATCTCCTCGAGTGATGCGATCAGTTTATTGGCGGCCAGTCCCGCAAGGTGCGGGCTTTTCAGGTTCAGCAATACCAGCGCGAACTCGTCGATACCAACACGTCCGGCAATGTCCTGCTGCCGCTTGACAGACTGTATGCGTTCAGCGACCTGCTGCAGGATCTGATCTGCAGCACTGTAACCGTAAACGGAGTTGATCGTCCTGAAGCCTTTTATATTCAGCAGGACAACTGCGAGGGTGGAGTCCTTCTGTTCATGCTCACGGATCTCGATGTCAAGGGCGTTGAAGAAATCCGCACGCCCTGCAATGCCTGTGAGTGTATCCATGAGCCTGCGCTTTCCGGTTGTGCCTGCCGCGTGACGCGCGGTCATGCATCCTAGAGGTAGTAATCGCTCGGGTCGAAATCGAAGTCTTCAGGGTCCAGGGCGTGGGATATGGTCAGCCGCTCCGCCAGGGTCTCCTCTTCGTATTTCATCAGGTCAATGATGTGCGGCTTCTCGTAGGGCACCTTGTCGGCATTCAGTATAAGCAGCAATTTCGGACTGAGACGCCGGACTCGGTTCTGGGACAGGACAATGGCGACCTGCCCGGAATTTAGTTCCACCAGAGTGCCTGTCGGGTAGATGCCGAGGCACTGGATGAACTGCTCCACCAGTTCTTCCTGGAAGTCTGTGCCGCGCCACTTGTAAAGCTCACGGATCGCGTCATGCGCGGAAACGGGTTTCTTGTAGGGTCGCTCGCTGGTCATTGCGTCATAACAGTCAACGATCGCGGCGATGCGGCCGCTGACGGGAATCGTCTCACCCTTGAGTTTCTGCGGGTATCCCTTGCCGTTGAGACGCTCATGGTGGGTTGCCACCATTTCAATCGTGGTCTTGGAGATGCTCCCTGCTGCTATCAGCATTTCCACGCCGTAGGTGACATGACGCTGCATCGTACGGAATTCCTCTTCCGTCAGGCGATCCTGTTTATCCAGGATCTCTTTGGGTACCTTGAGCTTGCCGATATCGAGCAACAGCGTGCCCATGGCCATGTCTTTCAGTTCATCCTTGGGAAAGCCAAGGTGACGGCAGAACGAGGCGGCCAGTGCGCATGAATCAATGGCATGGGAATAACTGTAGGTATCCTTGCTCTTCAGTTGTCGCAGCAACATGAAGGCATCCGGATTGCGCAACACGCTGTCGGTGATTTCGTCAACGGCCTCCCTGACGGCCGGCACGTTGAGTTTTCCCTTGTTGCGTATGTCATCGAACAGATCGTCGACCAGGCGCTGGGATTTCCTGTGGCTTTCTTTGGCCGGCCCCAGTTCATCTTCCACATGGGTAGTATCTTTGTACTCGTTCTTGCGGTGTTGTAACTTGGAAACCTGTACCAGCTCCCGCATGGTCACCTTGCGGCTCGGGTCATGCTGGAGGTAAACATCCGGGGCATCGATGCCGCGCTCAATATTGATGTAGACGAACTCGCACAATTCCTGAAGAATCTCGATCTCACGCTGTTTTTCCAGTTTGAAACCCTGGAACAAGAAGGGTGTTTCCACCCAGGGGCGGTCGAGTTCCTGGACGTACATCCCCTCCATCAGATTCACGGTACTGATACGTCTCGTGAAAGCCGGGCGGTTGTCGCTATCGGTAGCGTCTGAAACGGCGTGCAGATTGCTCATTGGTACAGTCCCTGGTCTTATTAGGTTGAAATTTTAGATAGATGCAAGATCTATCGGCATGTGGTAACCGGTCTTGAGTGGATTCACGCAGCCGCCAGGCGGGAGTCAGGCGCCAGCTGTAACGACATTCCCGGAAGGTCAGTAGACAGGCGCGCCAGTGCGATGCCGGGCACACCCAGGGTTGCCAGAACCGGGCAAGACGGCTATGTATCTTATTGAAGATAAAGACAAATAGACCGGTATGCGATCAGGGCGCAGGAAGGGGGGTGGGGGGCCGCGAATGACCGTGGCCAGGCTGAGGATTTAGCGCAGTTTAATTGCCGTAGACCCAGTTGGCCCCGCCCCGCGTGGTCTCTCGCTTCCGGAACGGGGCCCGGGTCTTGAGGGTGTCGATCATGAATTCACAGGCCCGAAAGGCGGGCTTGCGGCAGTGTGTGCCGTGCGCACCATTCGTCAACCGCCGGTCACGGGCGGGAACCACGCCACTTCATCGCCGTCACTGACCGGGACATCCGGCCTGGCAATTTCCTGGTTGATGGCCACGTGCAGCCGGCGGTCGGACAAGGCAGTGTTCCAAGGCTCGCCGCGTGATTGCAGCCAGCGTGTCAGTGATGCCACGTTGTTGACCTCACCGGGCAATTCCAGTTGTTCATCCCCCACGCCCAGGGTCTCGCGCAGGCTGGCAAAGTAGCGCAGCTGGATCATCTCAACGGTCTTCCGTGGCATTCCACTCGCCGCTGCGCCCGCCCGACTTGTGCAGCAGGCGCAGGCCATCGATCACCATGCCGCGGTCCACGGCCTTGCACATGTCATAGATGGTCAGCGCGGCGACCGAGGCCGCCGTCAGCGCCTCCATCTCTACCCCGGTCGCACCGGTGAGTTCGCAGCGGGTCACGATGTGTACGCGGCTGGCGTCCCGGTCCAGGCTGATATCGACGTCGATGCCGGACAGCATCAGGGGGTGGCACAGAGGAATCAGGTCAGCGCAGCGTTTCGCTGCCTGGATACCGGCCACGCGCGCGACCGTGAGGACATCGCCTTTCTTGTGACCGCCACTCTCGATCATCTGCAGGGTTTCGGCCTGCATGCGAACAAAGGCTTCGGCGCGCGCCTCGCGCCGGGTGTCGGGCTTGTCGCTGACATTGACCATGCGCGCGTTCCCTTGCGCATCGAGGTGGCTGAGTCTGCTCATCGTGCCCGCTCCAGAAGCGCCAGGGAGCTGACCGTGTCAGCAGCGTTGCCCCCGGGGTCGGCGATCCAATGTGATAGCACCTCCCGCAGCCGGTAGATGTTGTCCGGTGCGATCGGCTTCCCGGCGAGTGCATGACCGGTACCGGTCAGACGCTCCACCAGCACCTCGCTGGAGATGTCGTTCTCTTCGGTGCGCGAATCGGACAGCGTCACTACCGCGATTGGAACCGGAATAAATTCATGCTCAGTTTTTTTCCACATGGCCGGGTAACCCCTTATCTATCTGTCTGTGCCAAGCAGGATCAAGCTTAGAACAATGGAGACAGACACACTACCGCCCCAATGACATGGAAGCCGAATCAGAGGAGCGACTTCAGATGAATTAAGTACCTGTTAATGCAGATTATATCTCGAATAAATTCGCTCCTGCACGGATTTTAAAAAAAGGCTGTTCCAAAATAATTGTGGCTAAGTTTGGCTGGAACAGGCATGTAAGCTATCGATAATCAATACTGTTTCAGTCATTACGAAGTATTGTTATCCGTATGTTACTTTGATCGCTCAGGATTGGTTGTATCAACAAGAATTAGGGAAGGCGCTTAGTCGGTGCGTCCCCTCTCCCTCCGGAGGGTGTCGCAAAAGTCCCTTCTCCAGAAGGGAGAGGGGGCAAGGCTTGATAGGACCCACAAATTCTACGGAATAGCCATGGATCGAAGACAATTCTTTCGGCGCGCCCTGCGCAAGACCGGTGAGACGTTAGTCAATCAGGCCGAGTCACAGCTTAACAGCCGCGCCGCGCACTGGATCCGTCCGCCATTCGCGCTGGACGAACTTGAGTTTCTACTGGCCTGCACGCGCTGTAATGTCTGTATAGTTGAACCGAAGGCAATCAACATAGCTTCGCTGCACCACAGTGAGGCAGGGCAGGAGACCCGGTGTGATCACGTCAGCTAATGACAGCAACGCTGCCGCGGGACTGACGATCCTTTCGGTCGGCGCATCGAATACCTGCAGCTGTCGGCCAGCGACAAGTGCAACCTGCGTTGATTCTATTGCCTGCCGGAGGGTTTCAAGGGTTTCGAGGAGCCCGGGCGGGTGGAGCGCTTCATGGGCATGACCGGCGGATAACAATCTGCATGTGGCTGCTCGATCCCTCGATTTCACCCTGGTTGCTTCTGTTTGTGGCCATCGCGGCGGTTCTCTATTCCTCGGTGGGGCATGGCGGTGCCTCCGGCTATCTCGCGGCCATGGCCTTGTTCGGGGTGGAGCCAGCCATGATGAAGCCGGCGGCCCTGACCATGAATATCTTCGTGACCGTACTGGTGTTGTGGCGGGTCTCCCGGGTAGGTCCGTTCAGCTGGCGTCTGTTCATGCCGTTTGCGCTGGCCTCGATTCCCATGGCGTTCATCGGTGGCGCCTATACCATCAATTCCAGTGCCTACCACGTCATGGTAGGGCTCGCACTGCTGCTG
>JAOTTU010000131.1 GCA_029864225.1 Gammaproteobacteria bacterium
CATCGGTCGTTCCAGCACATCCCTGTGCTCCACGACACTTGTACATCCTGTACATCGGTCGTTCCAGCATATCCCTGTGCTCCACGACACTTGTACATCCTGTACATCGTCGTGGGAGCGGGCAAACGTGCGCGCGTTCAGCCTTCGTCGATCATGATGTCCGGCGGGTTGACCAGGTTGACGTGATGATCGATGGGATGTTCAACCGGGATGTCAAGATTGCGGCGTTTGCTTTCCTCGGATTCGAAGTCGATCACAAGATCCTCACTTGCACTCTGCTCGACAATATAGGGAATGCCGGTGAGGTCCTCGATATCGCGTCCGGTGATCGGGTCGGTGGTCTCTATGCGGTGTAATATGACAGCCCTCCAGCAAATTTGCGTCTTGGCGACGCGTGGCATTAAGACTAGTAGGCGCCGCCCGGCAGTCAATCATAGGAATACACACACTCAGCTTGTTATTATTCTCATCGGTCCTGCCCTGTCGGCAGGCTGGTTAGCGCTTAGCAGGAGGTTCCCTTATGCAGGTCACTCTGGTGCACGTCCACGTCAAGCCCGGGCACGTGGATGATTTTATTCGTGCCTCGCAGGCCAATCACGAGGCCTCGGTGATGGAACCCGGCAACCGGCGCTTCGATGTCCTGCAGTCGGGTGATGATCCTACGCGGTTTGTCCTGTACGAGGCCTATGCCACGGCAGAGGACGCCGCGGCCCACAAGCAGACCGCACATTACCTCACCTGGCGCGACACCGTCGTGGACTGGATGGCAACGCCCCGCCGGGGCCTCCCCTACCATGGCCTGTTCCCGGCAGATTGAATGATCGCGCGCTTCTCCCTGGCGCGGTTTCCGCGCATCGTGTTCGGCTCCGGCTGCATCGACAGGCTGCCGGCCCTCGTGTCCGGCTACGGCAAGCACGTCCTGCTGGTCACCGGTGCCAGTTCACTGCAGGCATCGCCCGCCTGGGAACGCATCCAGCAGGACCTGCAGCAGGCCGGCATCAACCTCGAACATACCCGCGTCAACGGGGAGCCCTCCCCGCAGCTGATCGATGCCGTGGTGAAACAATTCAGCGGACACGGCATCGATGTCGTGCTCGGCATCGGTGGCGGCAGCGTACTGGATGCTGCCAAGGCGATTGCCGGCCTGCTGCGGATCGGTGGCACGGTCATGGACTACCTCGAGGGCGTCGGCCCCGAGAAGCCCTACCGGGGCCCTGCCTTAGCATTTATCGCGGTACCGACCACGGCCGGTACCGGCAGCGAGGCCACCAGGAACGCCGTGCTCAGCGTCCAGGGTGAAAACGGCTTCAAGAAATCCTTCCGCGATGAACAGCTGGTGCCCGAGTACGCCGTGGTCGACCCCGATCTGCTGGCCACTTGCCCGCCGTCGCAGATCGCCGCCAATGGCATGGATGCCCTGACCCAGCTGATCGAATCCTATGTCTCGACCGGCGCCAATCGCGTCACCGACGCCCTGGCACTGGACGGCATCAGCGCGGCGCGGGACAGCCTACTGCCGCTTTACGATGACCCGGCCGGTGCCGGCCCCGCGCGCGAGGGCATGGCCTATGCCGCACTGGTCTCCGGTATCACGCTGGCCCAGACCGGGCTGGGTTCGGTGCACGGACTCGCCTCCCCGCTGGGCGCCTTCTTCCCGATACCGCACGGCGTGGTCTGCGGGACCCTGGTGGCCACGGCCACGCGGGTTAACATCGCGGCCATGCGCGCACGCGAACCGGACAACCCGGCGCTGGTTAGATATACCGTCCTCGGTGAACTGCTCTGCCAGCAGACCTTCTCCACCAGCGCCGTGGCGCAGGACGCCCTGATCGCCCTGCTGGAGGACTGGACCGCGCACATGGACATTCCCCGACTGGGACAGTGCGGCGTCACCCCGGGTGACTTCGACCGGATCGTCGCCAACAGCCGGGGCAGCAGCATGCGCACCAACCCCATCGTCCTGACCGACGCGGAGATCCGGGACATCCTGCAACAGCGCCGGTAGCGCGGCCCGTTCACGAGCCCGATAATAAACGCCGTCTTGCCTCTCTTGAAAAACCATTGATTGCCCCCATCTAGGAGTTATGTCAGTTAGTTACCGATTTTTAAGGAGGCAGTTACATGTTGCTATCACGCTACGAACCTTACAACCTGTTTGACCAGTTCAATAACGAGGTCAACCGCCTGTTCACCACTACGCCGCGCAGAACGGCGGCTGCACATCCCGACTGGATGCCGGCTGTCGACATTCGTGAAGATGAAGACCGCTTTGTGCTGATGGTGGACCTGCCCGGGATCGATCGCAAGGACGTGGAAATCACCGTGGATGATGGCGTTCTGAGCTTAAAGGGCCAGCGTGCGACCGTAACCGAAGAGGTCAAGGACAACTACCGGCGTCGGGAACGCAGCCACGGCGAATTCCTGCGGCAGTTCACCCTGCCGGAGACAGCCGCTGCGGAAAACATCAGCGCCAGCGCCCGCGACGGCGTGCTGGAGATCGTGATCCCGAAACAGGCCAGGCCCCAGCCACAGAAGATTACGGTCAACTAGGAAAAGTCTGCTCAAGCCGTCATTCCGGGCGTAGCGCAGAGAAGACCCGGAATCCAGTCATTCCTAATCAGACAGTGACTGGATTCCGGCCTTCGCCGGAATGACGAGAAATGAGTTAATCGGGCCTTCCCTGGTATCCAGTACCCGGCACCGGCCAACGGTGCCTTCGCTGCCCGATAAATCAGCATTTCAGCTGGTCCAAGCAGGCATCCTGTGCGAACAACTGCATACGGTCGACTGCCATGCCAGCGCAGCCGGTGCTTATGCGTGCGACAGTAACGCTGTAAGATGGATCCCATGAAACAGTTTTCGGAAGCCTGTGAAGAAAACAAGCAGCCGATCCTGGCGGTCCTGGAAAAGGAATTTTCGGACTGCCGCACGGTGCTGGAAATCGGCAGCGGCACCGGCCAGCACGCGCTGTTCTTCGCCCGTCAGCTACCCCATATCACCTGGCAGCCCAGCGATCTCCCTGCCAGCCATGCCAGCATCGATGCCTGGCGTGCAACGACACAACTCCCCAACCTGCTCGCCCCGCTTACCCTGGATGTCCGTGCCGACCACTGGCCTGAAGCCGACTACGACGCGGTCTTCAGCGCCAACACCACCCACATCATCGACTGGCCCGCGGTACAGGACATGTTCAGGGGTATCGGCGAGGTACTGCAGACAGGCGGCGTGTTCTGCCTGTATGGCCCGTTCAACTACAACCGGCGCTATACCAGCGAGAGCAATGCACGCTTCGACCAGTGGCTAAAGCAGCGCGACCCGGCCAGCGGCCTGCGCGACTTCGAAGACCTTGAGCGGCTGGCCGGCGAGCTGGGCCTGACCCTGGCGCATGACTATGAGATGCCGGTCAACAACCGTCTGCTGGTCTGGCGCGCAGAAACCGGGTAAAAAAAACCGGCCCTGCCAGGGTGGCGAGGACCGGTCTGCGGGTACACACAAGCGACGGAGTCGGGGCCGTCACACGGTGAAACTAATTATCCAGTTGCGATACCACCCAGGGTGTGGCTACAAGTGTGAGGATCGCCACCATCACCGCTTCCCTCAACACTCCAAACTGCATGAGAAAGCTCAGCGTCGGGTCACCGAGAAAGAGTATCGCCGTCAACACCAGAAACAATCTGTACATATTCATAGCCACCTCCATTACACGTCATGCTGTTGATTATAATAACGGCACTACGCTGGAAACATCCGTGAAGCACGCCACAATGCGGTGTGAAGCCGATCGCAAAAACGGCATAAAAAGGGGAAAATCTGGGCTGTAACTGCCTTCAAGCCTGCTGCAGCAGGCACAAACCGGTGCTGTAATCAGAGGTGTTCGAGGCGGGGCTTGAGGGACATGGAAGTGACTTCCGGCCCTTCAGGGTCACGCATCCGGTAGTCCTGGCGTGCAGCGACATCGCGGATGCCGTTCTCCCTCACCAGCTTCCCCAGCGTGATTTCATTCAGGAACTGGTAGATCTGCTGGCTCAGGTCATCCCACAATTCATGTGTCAGGCAGCGGGTACCTTCGTGGCAGTTATTGGCGCCACTGCAACGCGTGGTATCCATCGTTTCATCGACCGCCGCAATGATCTCAGCGACCGCGATGTCGTCAGCCGGACGGCTTAACGAATAACCACCACCCGGGCCGCGGGTGCTGGTCACCAGCTTGCATCTACGCAGGCGGGTAAACAACTGTTCGAGGTAGGACAGCGAAATATCCTGGCGCCGCGAGATATGCGACAGGGTGACCGGGCCGGACTGGTTGTGAAAGGCCAGATCCAGCATAGCGGTGACGGCGTAGCGCCCTTTACTGGTGAGTTTCAATTGGTGGAGCCTGCAAACTTGGGGTGTGTCAGTAAAAGTGTCATAAGCGGCCAGACCAGTCAAGAATCGGACTCCTGGTCGTGCTCCGTTTCCTGCTGCTCAACCGTCCCGACGTCCTTGATTCCCTTATTTTCTACATGGCGTAATTCGCACGGACCCAGGTCGGGCAGGTCGATATCCCCCACCTCGGCACCCAGCGATTTCATGCCCCGGCACATGTCCTCGAGGCGTTCGTCCATGGCGTGAATGTGATCGAGAATGCCGTTAATCGCAGTCGCCACGGGGTCCGGCATGTCGCGGGTCGAGCCATAAGCATCGAAGCCCATCTTCTTGGCAATGGCCTGGCGTCTCTGGTCAGGCTCTGAAGCACCTGAGACCAGCCGGCCCGGCACCCCTACCACCGTCATGCCCTCGGGTACATCCTTGAGCACAACGGCATTGGAACCGATGCGAACACCCGGGCCGATGAGGATCGGGCCCAGCACCTTGGCACCCGCGCCGATGACCACGTCATTGCCCAGGGTGGGATGGCGCTTGCCCTTGTCCCAGCTGGTTCCTCCCAGGGTGACACCGTGGTAGAGGGTGCAGTCATCACCAATCTCGGTGGTCTCGCCGATCACCACGCCCATGCCGTGGTCAATGAAAAAGCGCCGGCCGATGCTGGCGCCCGGATGGATCTCGATCCCGGTGAACAGGCGCGCGACATTGGACAGCACCCTGGCCAGCCATTTCAGGCCTTTACTCCAGAGCCAGTGACTCAGCCGGTGCGTCAGTACCGCGTGGATGCCCGGGTAGGTGGTCAACACCTCGAAGCTGGTACGGGCCGCCGGGTCGCGCTCGAAGGTGCACTGTACATCTTCTTTGATTCTTTCGAACATTTTTTTATTTTACAATTAATAACGCTATTTACCTACATTACAGTTTATATGTTATTTGCGCGCCGCCTGGGCGGCAGTGAGGATTCCGCGCAGGATATTCATCTCGTTCTCGTCGGGCCGCGCGCGATTGTACAGGCGCCGCAGGCGCCGCATCAGCTGGCGCGGATTGGCCGGGTCGAGAAACTCCAGCTCCACGAGGGTCCGCTCCAGGTGC
>JAOTTU010000014.1 GCA_029864225.1 Gammaproteobacteria bacterium
TCGAGGCCGAACAGTGCCGCCATCGCGCAACCGCCCTGGGCGCCGAACGCTAGTTCACGAATGGCTTTTAAAAGCCGTTTTTATCAGCAAGCCGTAACATTCTGCTCATCAATAAAATAAATTTCGGTGCGTCTCAAACAAAATAAAAATTAGCACCCGGTTTACTTTTCCTACCGCGTTTTTGTAAGATAGTAATTTAGAAGATAAAAAATAGAAAAATAAATTTGAAATCGAATCATAATTATTAAGATTCAGTTTAACACTATTATTCAAGTACAAAATTAATCTCTCTATTCATTATCTCTATAGTTTTTTCTTTATTAATTCTGCTAATATCTCGTCCTCATTGGCCGACTGGGATTTTCAGCGGGCCACCGGCAACACCACTCGAGCGAGGCACCATTGATGCACAAACCCCGTCACCACCTGGTCATACTCTGTACCCTGCTAGGCAACGTAGTCGCAAGCACCGGCGTGTTAGCCGAACAAGCCGTTAACCACGACACCCACCAGAATGAACTCATCTGGGCGGAGACAACTGACCGCAACGGATTCATGGGCCACGTGCCCACTGTCGATACGCAGCAGCTTGCCGGACGCATCGAGATGCTGCGCGACGAACTCCTCCAGCAGCAGCAGGATCTTGCCAGGAAAGTCGAGGAGACCCGGCTGGATGCCGGCGATGCCATCATCACGGTCATCATGCCGGGCGGACTGCTCTATGCAGGTTACAGAAAGCGCGCGCATAGCCACGCCACTAATGACCTGGCAGCCGCCAACGAAGTCATCGAGGAACTGACGCGCGATCTGGCGGCATCGCGCAGCCTGGCCAGCACGGTGGCACAACTGAACTGATCGTCCCTAACAATTCTGACCATTACAAAAAAACCCCGTCCTGTGTGCCGGGGTTTTTTTCGTCCGGATTATCTGGCGCTGTTTTTGCTGAGGCGCGAGGTGCTTGCACATGCATGGGGCCGCACAGGGACTTTCCGGTCGGCCAGCGAGGTTATCACATGACCAGTCCGCGGTTTAATCTTCTGACCGCGGCGTCTTCCCCAGGAGTCCCTTGAGATCGGCAAACGGATTGTGCGTGGCAACCGGTCCACTGGTGTCATCTGCCTTGCCTTCTCCCCCGGCAACCTGATCCAGGTAGCGGGCGTGTTCGTTGTCGTGGCAGTACAGGCACAGCAGCTCCCAGTTGCTGCCATCCGCAGGATTGTTGTCATGGTTGTGGTCGCGGTGATGGACCGTAAGTTCATGCAGGTTGGCGCGGCTAAATTCGCGGCTGCAGCGCCCGCAGATCCACGGGTACAGCTTGAGCGCCTGCTCCCGGTAGCCCTGTTCGCGCTGCTCCCGGTTGCGCCGCGCCTCGGCAACGATGCGGTCAAGTTTGGCACTGTCTGTCCGAGTCTTCTTGTCTGGCATAGGGCTGTTCCCGAGCGGCTGTCTTACTAGCTTACAAGCACGGTCTGGAAGATCAACATCTCAGGCGAGATGCGTGCGCTCATTCCTCGCGCGTGATCTTGCGGCGCAACAGCTTGTCAGTGCCGCGCCGGGTTTTCTCATTGAGGCGTTTCTCACGGGACTTGCGGGTCGGCCGGGTCGGCCGGCGTTTTTTTGGAATGACGGCTACACCTCTGACCAGTGCCTGCAGCCGTTCCAGGGCCTCTTCCCGATTCTTTTCCAGTGTCCGGTAGCGCTGCGCCTTGATGACGATGACGCCCTCCTTGCTGATGCGCTGATCGTTCAGCTGCAACAGGCGCTCCTTGTAGAACGCGGGCAGCGATGACGCGCCGATATCGAAGCGCAGGTGGACGGCACTGGATACCTTGTTGACATTCTGCCCCCCGGCACCCTGTGCGCGGATGGCGCTGATCTCGATTTCGCTGTCGGGAAGGGTGACGTGGGTGGATATCTTCATCATTCAGCTGACCGGGTAATTCCCCGAAAATACTGCGGCATCGGTGCGCCTCGCTGTCATCAATTCACATCCATGAGCCTGGCCCGCAAGGTCGTGCTGGCCTCAGGCACGCGCATGCGCCTCGGTCCAGTGGACGATATCCTGCAGACCCATGGCACCCGGCTGACGGTCAAGCTCATGCCCGTGCCGGAACAGGACCAGGGTCGGGATGCTGCGGATACCGAACTGGCTGGCAATGCCCTGTTCATTCTCGGTGTTGAGCTTGGCCAGCCGCACCCGCGGTTCGAGCTGTGCCGCCGCCTGTTCAAAGGCCGGGGCCATCATCTTGCAGGGCCCGCACCAGGGCGCCCAGAAGTCTACCAGCACCGGCACATCGTTGCGGGTGATCTGCTTGTGAAAGTTATTGGAAGTCAATTCCAGAGGATGGGCGTTGAACAGGGGCGCGCGGCACTTGCCGCACTTCGGTGACTCAACTAGCCGCGCCGCCGGAATCCGGTTCACGGCCCCGCAAGGGGCACACACGATATGCAATAAATCACTCATACGCCTATTGTACCCGCCGGAAACCAATAATTAACCCTCGCGGCGCCACGCCGCTCCGGCCGCCCCGCCGGGCGGGATTTTTACCGGAAAATCATCTACTATGACGCCCCTTTTCAATCGCCCGAGGAAGCCGGTGCCGGAATTCATACCAGGACAACGCTGGATCAGTTACGCCGAGCTGCAACTCGGACTGGGCACGGTATTGTCTTCGGAACCGCGCACGGTCTCCATCGTTTTTATCAGCACCGGCGAGACCCGCAGCTATGCCAAGCAGAGCGCCCCGTTGACGCGTGTTGTGTTCGCTGCGGGTGATCGCATTCGCAGTCACGAGGGCTGGTCACTCACGGTCGATTCGGTTTCCGAACAGGATGGGCTGCTGACCTATAGCGGCAGGCGTGACGACGCTCAGCCGGCGGTACTGGAAGAAGGCCAGCTGGACAGCTTCATCCAGCTCAACCGCCCGGCCGAGCGCCTGTTCACCGGCCAGGTCGACCCTGACAAGTGGTTCGAGCTGCGTTACCAGACACTGCTGCATGCCAACCGGCTGGTCCATTCCGACCTGCGTGGCCTGACCGGTGGACGCACCAGCCTGATCCCCCACCAGCTGTATATCGCCCACGAGGTCGCCAACCGCTATGCGCCGCGAGTGCTGCTGGCCGATGAGGTCGGGCTCGGCAAGACCATCGAGGCCGGCCTGATCCTGCACCAGCAACTCCTGACAGAGCGCGCCCGGCGCGTGCTGATCGTGGTACCCGAAAGCCTGCTGCACCAGTGGCTGGTGGAAATGCTGCGGCGTTTCAACCTGTATTTCAGCATCTTCGACGAGAACCGCTGCCAGGCGCTGGAGGCCAGCAGCGGCCAGGATAACCCCTTCCAGAACGAGCAACTGGTGCTGTGTACCCTGGATTTCCTGGTGGACAAGCCCGGACGCTTGCAGCAGGCCGTTGCCGGGGAATGGGACCTGCTGGTCGTCGACGAGGCCCACCACCTGCAGTGGTCACCACAGGGTGCCAATCCGGAATACCGGCTCATCGAACAACTGGCCGCTGACACCCCGGGCGTCCTGCTGCTCACCGCCACCCCGGAACAGCTGGGCAAGGCCAGCCATTTTGCCCGCCTGCGGCTGCTCGATCCCGCACGATTTCCCGATTTAGAGACCTTTATCGTGGAGGAAAGCGCCTATGAGCCCATTGCGCGCGCCGTCGAGGCCCTGCTGAGCGGTCAGCCACTGGGTCAAGACCAGCAACATACGCTGCTCGGCACACTGGGTGAGACAGACAACCGGGCGCTCCTCGATACCGTGCTGAATCAGGCTGACGGCGGACTGGACCAGGACACAGCCCGCAGGGACCTGGTCGAACACCTGCTGGACCGCCACGGCACCGGTCGTGTCCTGTTCCGCAACACCCGCAGCGCAGTGCAAGGCTTCCCCGAGCGTCGGGTGAGCGCCTATCCCCTTCCCCTGCCGGCGGGCTATGCGGAATGTCTGGCGGAATTTCAGACCAGCGGCACAACAGAGCCGCGCCTGCTGCTGTGCCCCGAATTACTCTATGCCGCGACGCAGCACCACGACCAGCCCCACTGGACCCGCATCGACCCGAGGATCGAGTGGCTGGGTGCGCAGCTTGTAAAGCTCCGCCCTGCCAAGGTGCTGGTGATCACGGCAAGCGCCGAAACCGCTATGGACCTGGCGGAGTCACTGCGCAGCGCCGCGGGAATACATGCCGCGGTGTTTCACGAAGGCCTGAGCATCCTGGAACGGGACCGTGCGGCGGCCTATTTTGCCGACCTCGAATTCGGCACCCAGGTACTGGTGTGCTCGGAGATCGGCAGCGAGGGACGCAACTTCCAGTTTGCCCATCACCTGATCCTGTTCGATCTGCCGCTCAATCCGGACCTGCAGGAACAACGCATCGGGCGGCTGGACCGCATCGGTCAGACCAGCACCATTCATATCCATGTCCCCTACCTGGAGAACAGTGCCCAGGCGATCATGTACCACTGGTATCACCGTGGGCTTGGTGCCTTCGAACACACCTGCCCCGCCGGGCACAGTGTCTTCGTCAGGATGGAGGCCGCCCTGCTCGAGGCCCTGCACCAGATCGACACCGGCATCGAGGACCTGGAGGCGCTGATCGACACCACCCGGCAGCTGCACCACGAGATGAATGCGGCATTGCAACGCGGGCGCGACCGCCTGCTGGAATACAATTCATGCCGGCCACTGCTTGCCGGGGCACTGCGGGACCGCGCCCTGGCACAGGACCGGGAGGGCGGCCTGCTTGAGTACCTGGAGCGGCTGTTCGATTGTTTCGGCATCGACTCGGAAGTCCATGGTGAGGACAGCCATATCATCCGTCCCGGTGATCATATGCACAGCAGCTCATTCCCCGGACTGAAACCGGAAGGAATGACCATGACCCTGTCGAGAGACACCGCGCTGGCCAACGAAGACATGCAGTTCATCACCTGGGAGCATCCCCTGGTCAGCGGCGCCATGGACCTGGTGCTGGGCAATGAACTGGGCAATACGGCCGTCGCCGCTATCCGCTACCCGGGAGCAAAGCCTGGCACCCTGCTGATCGAATGCCTGTACACCCTGGAAAGCAGCGCCGGGAATCAGCTCCAGTCGAGCCGCTACCTGCCGCCCACCAGCGTGCGCGTGGTGGTCGACCAGGATGGCAACAGCCATGACACCGACCTCTCACACGCGGCCATCAGCCAGGCACGCGAGTCCATCCCGGCCGAAACTGCGGCCAGGATCATCCGCAGCTACAGCGGGGAACTGCGCGCGCTGCTGGCGCTCGCTGAACAACTGGCCGGGCAGCAGGCCCCCGGGATACTGGCCACGGCACACGCCCAGACACAGACGACCCTGCTGGGAGAGATAAACCGCCTGGAGGCACTGCGCCGGGTCAACCCCAATGTACGCGAAGAGGAAATCCGTTTCCTGGAAACCCAGTGGAAGGCCCTGACGGTGGCACTGGAGTGCGCACATCTGCGACTCGACGCCCTGCGAGTGCTGATTACTACCTGATCTGCTGCTGTATCATTTACTGCCAGGTAGCCGTGCCGCATCATTAACACAGGTGTCTATTCGTAAGCACGGCACCGGTACGGCCGCTGTTCAGCCACCAATACACAGGAGTAGTAATGTTCGAAGCCATTGAACTGGGCCAGACGCTGTCAAAGGCGGATTTCAAGGCCCAGGAACAGCAATTGCGCGCCCAATTGCTGAAAATTCAGCGCGACCTGATCGAGAGCCGGGTTGCGACCCTGATTATCGTTGCCGGTGTCGAGGGTGCCGGCAAGGGGGAAGTGGTCGACCGCTTCAACAAGTGGTTCGACAACCGCGGCATGGAGACGCACGCCTTCTGGGACGAGACCCAGGAGGAACTGGAACGCCCGCAATACTGGCGCTTCTGGAGACGCCTGCCGTCACGCGGCAGCATCGCGGTGATGTTCGGTGGCTGGTACTGGGACCCCATACACCAGCGCGCCGCCGGCAATATCGATGACGCCGAACTCGATGATGCCATGCAACATATCCGGGAGCTGGAACGCATGCTGACTGCCGATGGCATGCTGATCATCAAGCTGTGGTTTCACCTCTCCCCGACGGCCCACGAGAAGCGCATGAAAAAGCGCCGCGGGATGACCCGGCATGTGCCTCATGTCGGCAATGGCCTGAGCCCCAAGGAATACACGGCCTTTCTGATCGCCGCCGAACGCAGTCTGCGGCACACCGATACCGGCGGTTGCCCCTGGCACATGATCGAGTCCGACAACCGGCGCTTCCGCGACATCAGTGCCGGACGGGTCATCGGCAAGCTCATGACCGAACGTCTCACGGAGACCCATGTTGTGGAGCGGCTGAGCGAGGCCCATGAGCCCGAGGTGCTGTCCATCAGCGATCAACAGAAAACGATACTCGACAAGGTCGATCTCGACGCTGCGCTCTCACGCGAGGATTACCACGAACTGCTTACCCGTTACCAGGCACAGGTGAACGAGTTGTCCTGGAAGGCCTACGATGCCAAGCGCTCGACCGTGATGGTATTCGAGGGCTGGGATGCCGCCGGCAAGGGTGGTTCGATCCGCCGGCTCACCAATGCCATCGATGCCCGCTTGTTTCGCGTCATATCGGTGGCCGCGCCCACCGACGAGGAACTCGCGCATCACTACCTGTGGCGCTTCTGGAGGCAGTTCCCCCGGGCCGGCTACATGGCCCTGTATGACCGCTCATGGTACGGCCGCGTGCTGGTCGAACGTGTAGAGAAGTTCGCCGAACAGCACGCATGGATGGCCGCCTACCGGGAGATCAACGATTTCGAGGAACAGCTCAGCCAGCACGGCACCATCCTGATGAAGTTCTGGCTGCATATCAGCCCCGATATGCAATTGCAGCGTTTCCGGGAGCGCGAAAAAACCCCGTGGAAGAAACACAAAATCACGGAAGAGGACTGGCGCAACCGCAACAAGTGGGATGACTACCGGCGTTCGGTGAATGACATGGTCTTGCACACCAGCACCGGCAACTGCCCCTGGACGCTGGTTTCAGCCAATGACAAGTACAATGCGCGCATCGAGGTACTCAAGACCGTCTGCGAGCAACTCAAACACGCGCTCGACTGAATACGGTCCAACCCGGGCGGCACCTGTATCCAGCCTGACCGCGGCCGGCAATCACCCCGGCTGCGAGACTGGCCCGCAGTTCAGAGTGCGGCCACGACCTTCAGCAGGTCGAGCGTCGTGACGATCCCCGTCAGCTTGCTGCCTTCGGTGACAAATACCCGGTGGATACCGCCCCTGATCAGCATGTCGGCGATCTGCTGAACACTGGCGTCCTCATCGATCCGGAAGACCATCGGCGTCATGATGTCCCGCACCTTGACCGGTGATTCATTGCCCGTATGGAACAGGCGTATCTCCTCCTGTCCCATGTGACGCTCCAGCGCATACAGGTAGACATCATGGGTGTTATTCGTGGCGGCATCATTCTCCGGCATGCTGCTGTGACGCACCAAATCCGACAGCGACACGACCCCGATCAATTCACCCCCGGTATCAGTAACCGGTGCCCCCGAGATGTGATTGTCCGTCAGGAAATTTGCCAGCGCCTCTATGGACCAGTCCGCATCAGCGGACAACACACCGCGGTGCATGACCTCGGCTGCCGTCCAGGTCCTGACATCATCGCTCATATCATTATTCATTGCGTTCCCCTCAGCTGGATAGTTTGAACAGTTACTGACTACCACACCCGACCGCGCGACCACGAGACGCTGACAGCAGCAGGCACTTACCCTACGGATCATTACCATTTTTCCGGACAGTGGAATTGATCCAGGTCAACAGAGCAGGAATCAGGTTTGTTTATTCCGCATATAACTGTCCCTAGTATATAACTAACCCGGAGTTCGGGCATATCGTGGCAGCAGCGGCCCGAGGGCCGGTGCACCCGGGCATTTCTGCTTGCAGCCGGCCGGCCCAGCCTATATTTTCTCTCATCCCCTGACCCGGGCTGACGCTCCCATGAAAACGACCGAACTGCTGGCGCCCGCCGGCACCCTGAACAATCTGCGCTATGCACTGGCCTACGGCGCCGATGCGGTGTATGCCGGCATGCCCCGCTACAGTCTGCGTGTGCGCAACAACGATTTCCATCGCCTCGAGAACCTGGCGCGCGGTATCCGTGAAACTCACGCACGCGGCAAGGCCTTTTACCTCGCCAGCAACATCCTGCCGCATAACGTCAAGGTGAAGACCTTCCTGGCCGACATGGAACCCGTTATCGCGCTGGATCCCGACGCCCTGATCATGGCGGACCCGGGACTGATCCTGATGGTCCGTGAGCGCTGGCCGGAGCTGCCGATCCACCTGTCCGTGCAAGCCAACACCATGAATTTCGCCAGCGTGCGCTTCTGGCAACAACAGGGTATCGCACGCATCGTGCTGTCACGCGAACTGTCGCTTGACCAGATCGAGGAGATCCGCCAGGAGTGCCCCGACATGGAACTCGAGGTGTTTGTGCACGGCGCCCTGTGCGTTGCCTACTCGGGGCGCTGCCTGCTGTCGGGCTATTTCAATCATCGCGATGCCAACCAGGGCACCTGCACCAACTCCTGCCGCTGGGATTACAAGGTCAGGCCGGCCGGCGAGGACATCAGCGGCGACATCCATCCCCTGGCAGCCGGCACGGCGAACAGCTCATCTCCGGTCTACCTGCTGGAGGAAGCCAAGCGCCCGGGCGAACTCATGCCGATAGAGGAGGACGAGCACGGCACCTATATCATGAACTCCCGCGACCTGCGGGCGCTTGAGCATGTCGAACGGCTGGTCAGGATCGGCGTGGAGAGCCTCAAGATCGAGGGGCGCACCAAGTCGTATTACTACGTAGCCCGCACCACGCAGGTGTACCGCCAGGCCATCGACGATGCCGCGGCGGGACGCCCGTTCGATGCCCGGCTGCTGGGCTCGCTGGAAAACCTGTCGAACCGCGGTTACACCGACGGCTTCCTGCAACGTCACCCTGATCACGAATACCAGAACTACCTCGAGAGCTGCTCGACCAGCACGCGGCAACGCTTCGTCGGGGAACTGACAGGTTATGACCGGGAAAACGGCATGGCGCACGTGACGGTAAAGAACAAGTTCGCCGTCGGTGATGAAATGGAACTGGTGCTACCCTGCGGCAATCGTACCTTCCGCCTTGCCGACATGCGCGACATGGAAGGCAATCGCATGCAGGAAGCACCCGGGGGCGGCTACCGGGTGCAGATCCCGCTTGACGGCCCGGTGCCTGAAATGGGCCTGCTGGCACGCCGGCTGTAACAGCACCCACCCGCTGCACACTGCCCGTTCTTGCCCGAACCGGGAGCGTAAATTTGCACTTCCCGCGCGACATTTGTTCCACGCTGTGTTTATACTTGAAGTTATATGGCTGCAAGAACGACCGCTGTGTGGTTTGCGGCCAGGCCCGGACCAGCCGCATCGGTAGCATCAACAGATAACAACAAAGCGGGTGTAGCGCATGAATCACAATACCCTGAAGGCAATCCTTGTCAGCCTCTACCTGATTATTCCTGCCAGCACATCGGCCTGGACCGGGGAATCAGCAACCGCCCCACCCTCCGGTCAGTTCACTCAAACACCCGGGTACTATCCCGCCACGCCCGGTTACTATCCCGCCACGCCCGGGCACGGCTATGCCCCCGCGGAAGTGCCACGCAGCGACTGGAACAGCGGCCGCAGGCATTACCCGACACCGTGGTCGGCACCACCTTATGGTACCCATCAGCCCGCGCCCACACCCCGCATGCAGACTCGGCAAATCAGACCGCCGTATCAGCCTGCAGACAGGGCCGATGCCGTGCGGGCACGCCTGCAAGCGGATCTGGATACCCGCCGTGCCGAACTCAACGCCGCACGCGAAGAGCTGCAGCAGACCCGGGCCCTGCTGGAAGATGCCGAAGCAGCACTCGACCGGGTGTTTGACGAATACCACCAGGCCCACGCCGGCAATAAAGTCCTCGACGCCGAACTGGCCACGGCCCTGGCCGAGCGGGACAGCGCCCGGGAGCACGAGACCGAGTTGGCCATCGAGTTGCTGGCCGCGGAGAAGCAGCTGGACCAGGCCTCAAAACGCCTCGAACAGCTGGAAAAGCGTGCCCTGGCGCACACGGATGAGCGTGCCGAACGGGAGCTGCTGCTGGCGGACCGTGAGGCACAACTGGCCGAGCTCTCGGAACGCCTCGAACAGCTGGAAAAGCGTGCCCTGGCGCACACGGATGAGCGTGCCGAACGGGAGCTGCTGCTGGCGGGCCGTGAGGCACAACTGGCCGAGTGCTCGGAACACCTCGAACAGCTGGAAAAGCGTGTCCTGGCCTACACGGATGAGCGTGCCGAACGGGAACAGCTGCTGGCGGGCCGTGAGACACAACTGGCCGAGTGCTCGCAGCACCTCGAACAGCTGGAAAAGCGTGCCCTGGCCTACACGGATGAGCGTGCCGAACGGGATCGGCTACTGGCGGAGCGTGAGTCACAACTGGCCAAGCTTGAGGCCCTCGTGGAATCCAGGAACACTGAAGCCAGCGGCTTGCGTAACGAGTTGGATGCGCTCAAGCAGCAGCTTGCCCTGACGAGAACCGAGGTACAGGCCGCCGCCGAGGCCCTGACCCAGGCACAAAACGAAACAGCTGCGGCACGCACACAGCGCGATGAACAGAGCACGCGACAACAAGCCTGTGAGGTGGAACGGAACACCCTGGCGATCGCACTCGAACAGGAAAGGCGCGCGCACGCCGTCAAACAGCAGGCTGTGAAGACGGCGGAGGCGGCACATGCTGCCCTGCAGGCCGAGCTGACGGCCTGCAACACCGCACTGGCCGCGGCCGAAGCCGATCTGGCAACAGCGCAGGAGCAGATCGAGACGCTGGCCGCACCACCCGCGCCGGTCGCGCTTGACAGCGATGCCGATGGCGTCGCTGACAGCGACGACCTCTGCCCGGATTCGCCGCAAGGTACCAGCGTCGGACCGACCGGCTGCGCCGGCAACGCACCCGTAATACTGGAAGGTGTCAGCTTCCGCTACAACTCGCAGGAGCTCAGCGCCGAGTCCCACGCCATCCTCGACCGGGTCGCTGCCATCCTGCGTCAGCAACCGGCACTCAGGCTCGAGGTTGCCGGCCATAGCGACGCCCAGGGCAACCGGGCCTACAACCAGTGGCTGTCCCAGCAGCGGGCTGCCAGCGTGAGGGACTACCTGGTCAAACAGGGGGTCAACCCGGACAACCTCACGGCACGCGGTTATGGAGCACAACAGCCGATCGACGACAACGCCACCCGGGAAGGACTTGCACGCAACCGCCGGGTCGAACTGCGCCGGCTGCCCTGAATCGCCGGCTCTCTGCCGGGTATTCCGACGGCTGCCGCCGTGGCGGGGACGGCCGCGGCACGCCAGCTCAGTGCAGGGTCGAGGTATCCGCCCGCCTGTCCTGTTCCTGCCGCAGCGGAACGAAGGCAACACCCAGGATATCGCGGGTATGGGTCCCCCCGCCGGCATCTTTTTCCACCAGCATCAACTCCTGGTGCATATAGGGCAGACCAACCGGAATGACCAGCCGACCCCCGGGCCGGAGCTGCTCGACCAGCGCCGGCGGGATATGCGCGGCCGCGGCCGTGACGATGATCCCGTCATAGGGGGCATGCTCGGGCCAGCCTGCGTAGCCGTTACCGATACGGTACTCGATGTTGGTGTAGTCGAGCGCCCGCAGGCGCTCTGCCGAGTCCTCGCCCAGTTCACTGACGAGCTCTATGGTGTATACCTTGCGGGCGAGCTGCGCCAGCACCGCCGTCTGGTAGCCGGAACCGGTACCGACCTCCAGTACCGCATGTTCCGGCTGAAGCTGCAACAGGTCGGTCATCAGCGCTACGATGTAGGGCTGGGATATGGTCTGACCGTGACCGATAGGTAGCGGGCCGTTGTCATAGGCCAGGGGCCTCAGGTTGGGCGGAACGAATTGCTCACGCGGCACCTTGCCCATTGCCGTCATCACCCGCGGGTCGAGCGCGTCCTTGCCGATCAGGGAGCGGGTGTAGTGCACCTCGTCCTCGATGGTGTCGAGCATGCGTTTGACGGCCTTTTTCATGAAAGCTCCATACCCAATCTTGCTCAGGTGCCCTCCTCCCAGGAGGACAGGTAACGCGCCTGTTCATCAGTGAGTTGGTCGATGCGCAGCCCCATCGCCGCCAGTTTCAGCCGCGCCACCTCCCGGTCGATCTCCGCCGGCACCGCATGCACGCGGTGCTCGAGCCGGCCGTTAGCGGACACCAGGTGCACGGCACACAGGACCTGGTTGGCGAAACTCATGTCCATGACCGCGGAGGGATGGCCCTCTGCGGCGGCGAGGTTCACCAGCCGGCCTTCGGCCAGCAGGCGCAGGGTACGGCCGTCGGCCAGCGTGTATTCGTCCACCGAGGGACGCGGGCGGTGACTGGCGACACTCAGTGCCTCGAGTGCGGGGATATTGATCTCCACATTGAAATGCCCCGAGTTGGCCAGCACGCAACCGTCCTTCATGACCTCCAGGTGCGCCTCGTCGATGACATGCTTGTCGCCGGTGGCCGTGATAATGAAGTCCGATTGCCCGGCGGCCTCGAGCAGCGACATGACCCGGTAACCGTCCATGGCCGCCTCCAGCGCCCGCAGCGGTTCGACCTCGGTCACGATCACCAGCGCCCCGTGACCCTTGGCACGCAGTGCAATGCCGCGGCCGCACCAGCCATAGCCGACCACGGTCAAGGTCTTGCCGGCGAGCAGGATATTGGTAGCGCGGATCACCCCGTCCAGGGTGCTCTGCCCGGTACCGTAGCGGTTATCGAACAAATGCTTGGTCATGGCGTCATTCACCGCCATGACCGGGTAGCGCAACGCACCTTCCCGGGCCATGGCACGCAGGCGGATTACACCGGTCGTGGTCTCCTCCGTGCCACCGATCATCGAGGGCAGCAGTTCGGTACGGCGCTTGTGGATTTCGCTGACCAGATCGGCGCCGTCGTCCATGGTGAGCACGGGGCGATGGTCGAGGGCGGCATCGATATGCCGGTAATAGGTTTCGGTCGACTCGGCCCGAATCGCGTGCACGGGGACCCCGTGGCGTTCGACCAGGGCCGCAGCCACATCGTCCTGGGTGCTGAGCGGGTTGCTGGCACACAGCACCAGGTCGGCGCCAGCCGCCTTGAGGGCGCGCGCCAGGTTGGCGGTCTCGGTGGTGATATGCAGGCAGCCACTCATGCGGATGCCCTGCAGTGGCCGGTCCCGGGAAAAACGCTCGGCGAGCTGGCGCAGCACGGGCATTTCCTTCCAGGCCCATTCAATCCGCCGGTCTCCCTGCTCCGCCAGGGCGGGGTCCCTGATATCGTACCCGTGCACCTGCATCGTGGTCCGCTCCTGTTCACCCTACCTGTTAAGGAAGGCCTGATTAACTCATCTTGCGTCATTCCGGCGAAGGCCGAAATGACGGCTTGATCAGACTTTCCTTAAAAGTATATGTATAGAATGCGGTGCTGTCGGCGGCAGATCCGATTATTTGCAGATGTTTTTCCTGCCAAGCCCTTAATGCGCTTCGGTCTTCAACACCTTGCAGCGACTGCAGCGGTACACCGTCACCAGGCGTCCCTGCCTGAGGTCGAACTGCCTTTTCTTGTCAATTAGCCAGTTGTGAAAGCCCGCTCTGCACAGCGTCTTGCCCCGGGCCTTGTCCGCGGCCTTCGGCTTTTTGAAGTGGACTAGCTCACCCGTATCCTCACCCCGGTTTGCCTGTCTCAGGCATGCTGCCCGGCGACCCAGCCGGAAGACCAGGCCCATTGAAAGTTGAATCCCCCGAGATGTCCGGTAACATCGACCACCTCGCCAATGAAATAAAGCCCCGGGCGGGTCTTGCACTCCATGGTCTGCGAAGACAGCTCGCGGGTATCGACACCACCGAGGGTGACCTCGGCCGTGCGATAGCCCTCGGTTCCCGCCGGCCTGAGCACCCAGTTGCCGAGGTGTCCGGCGATATCCTTCAGAAACTTGTCGGGCAGCTCCGCCAGTGGCGTCTGTGCCCGGTCAGGCCACCACAGCGCCTCGAGTTCCTTCACCAGCTTCATGGGCAAGTACCCCGCCAGCTGCGTACGCAGCACCGCTCTCGGCCTGTCCTGCTTGAATGATATGAGCAGGTCGGCAATCGCCAGGTCGGGCAGCAGGTCCAGTTGCAGTGGCTCTCCCGGTTGCCAGTAACTGGACAACTGCAATACCGCCGGACCACTCAGGCCGCGGTGGGTGAACAGAATGTCGTCGACGAAGGACCCGGCGGCAGATCTGACGCGGGCGCGCAGCGATACACCCGACAGTCGCGCCGACAGCTCCCCGAGGGCGCCGCTGAAGGTCAGCGGGACCAGCCCGGCGCGCAGCGGCTGGAGCCTGAGGCCGAACTGCCGGGCAAGCGTGTAACCGAAGTCAGAACCACCCAGGGAAGGGACCGACAGCCCCCCGGAGGCGACCACCAGCGCCCCGGCCGCGAAGGCTC
This sequence comes from Gammaproteobacteria bacterium, assembly GCA_029864225.1. Classification (GTDB taxonomy): domain Bacteria; phylum Pseudomonadota; class Gammaproteobacteria; order UBA9214; family UBA9214; genus CAMYJZ01. The sequence goes on from JAOTTU010000014.1 coordinate 14,536, forward strand.
CCTGGCTGGTCTCCAGCCGGAAGCCGTCGGCGCCGGCAAGCGATACCACCGCGCAGTTGCGACGGATGTCCACACCGGCGCGGGCGCATTCGTCCAGCAGCATCGCCAGTATCTGCTTCGATGAAAGATCACAGAACAGTTGCCCGCTTGACTTTTCGTGGTAGGCGATACCGTGCTTCTCCACCAGCGCAATGAAGTCGTGCTGGGTATAGCGGCTCAACGCCGATTTGCAGAAATGCGGATTGGCGGACAGAAAACGCTCCGGCGTCACCTGCAGGTTGGTGAAATTACAGCGCCCGCCGCCGGACATGAGAATCTTCTTGCCGACCTTGTTGGCGCGTTCCAGCACCAGCACCCGGCGGCCGCGCTGCCCGGCGGTCAGTGCGCACATCAAGCCCGCGGCACCGCCGCCAATCACGATCACGTCGTAGTTTTGCATCGCTCATGCCGCGGCGATAGCCGCTGACTTATTTCGCAACCCGAGGGCTTGCACCATCGACATAGAACCAGCGACCGTCGTGTTTCAGGAAGCGACTGACCTCGTGCAGGCGCACGGCCCGGCCCCCGATCCTGAAGCGCGCAACGAACTCGACGGTTCCGGTAAGGTCATTGCTGCCGCCCCCCGCACTGGCGAGGATCTTCAGACCCAGCCAGCGGGCAGCCGGATCCGGGTCCAGTGCCGCCGGCCGGGTCGTGGCATGCCAGGTCTCCAGCAGGTAGGCCGCGTCGTTCAGGACAAAGGCGGTGTAGCGCGAGCGCATCAGGGCCTCGGCCGTGGCGGGAACGGCCGCGTGCGCGTGAAACGGTCCGCAACAGGCAGTATATTCTCTGGCGGACCCACAGGGGCACAATGGTTCTGCAGGCATGGTTTCCCCGGTGACAGGTAGCGCAGGATGGTCCGGAAAACCGGATGCTCCATGCGGGAACCGGCCCTGATCCGGTCACGTATAATCTGGCCATTCAGCACATCCGGGTAGACGCATCATGGCCGATACGCCAGCCGAACTCAATGACGCAGAACTGCAACAGCAACTCAATCTGGAGACCGGCCGACTGGGCTGGCCTGAACTGCAGCGCCACTTCGCCCGCGGGGTGGTGATCATCCTGTCCAGGGACATGGACCTGGTCGTGGTGGCAAGCCGTTTCGCGCAGGACGACAGGATCCGTGTCGAGCAGTGGCTCGACCAGGGCAACATCCGGCGTGCCTCAGATGCCGACGCGCAGCACTGGAGCAGGACGGAACCGGCGTTCTGGGCGATCGTCGTGGCACCCTGGGTGCTGGTGCAGGAAATCACCGTACAGTAGAGGAGCCTAAGGAAAGTCTGATCAAGCCGTCATTCCGGGCGGAGCGTCGCGAAGGCCGGAATGACGAAAGATGAGTTAATCAGGCCTACCCTGAACATTACAGGAGCATCCCGCATGAGAGACACTGCCGTTTACCTGCTGACACCGATCCCTGGCCGCAGAATCCTGCTGGCCGCACTGGTATTGATCTGCGGCCTGGTCGATGGCGTCTACGCCAGGGCAGCGCCGCCGGTCGACAGCATCGCACCGATGCTGGAACAGGTATTGCCGGCCGTGGTCAACATCTCGACCCGTACCCGTATCACTGTCCAGCGCCACCCCTTGCTGGATGACCCCTTCTTCCGGCGCTTCTTCGAGTTGCCCGGTGAGCAGCGCCGGGAACGCAAGCAGCACAGCCTGGGATCGGGCGTTGTCGTCAACGCATCAAGGGGTTATGTCCTGACCAATCATCACGTGATCGAGGGTGCCGACGAAATCACCATCACCCTGCGCGACCAGCGCCAGTTCACTGCGGAGGTGGTGGGGACCGACCCGGAAGTGGACCTGGCCCTGCTGCGCATCGAGGCCCAGGGGCTGACGGCTCTGAAGATTGCGGACTCGGAACGCCTGCGCGTCGGCGACTTCGTGGTGGCGATCGGCAATCCCTTTGGGCTCGGGCAGACTGTCACCTACGGTATCGTCAGCGCGCTGGGGCGCACCGGTCTGGGTATCGAGGGCTACGAGGACTTCATCCAGACCGACGCCTCCATCAATCCCGGTAATTCCGGTGGTCCACTGGTGAACATGCGTGGTGAGCTGATCGGGATCAACACGGCCATGGTCGGCCCCGGTGGCGGCAATATCGGGATCGGCTTCGCCATACCCAGCAGCATGGCCCAGGCCGTCATGGAACACCTTACGGAATACGGCAAGGTACGCCGCGGTCAGTTGGGGCTGGTGGCACAGGACCTCACCCCTGAACTCGCACACGCCTTCGGCATGCAACAGCGCCGCGGGGCCGTTGTTGCCCAGGTTGCGCCGGGGTCGGCGGCCGAGACAGCGGGCCTGCAGCCCGGAGATGTGATCGTCGCCCTGAACGAACGCCCGGTCGGTGGTTCCGGTGATCTGCGCAACATCGTCGGCCTGCTACACGTGGGGACACGGGTGCGACTCGATGTGCTGCGCAAGGGCAGGCCACTGACGCTGCATGTGGAGATCGCCGACCCGCTGGAAACCGCCACTGCCGCAGGTGAATCGAGCCGGCATCTGGCCGGTGCCATTCTCGGCAACATCCAGGACAATCATGTACTCGCGGGGCAGGTGCAGGGGGTGCAGGTGCTGGAGGTGGAACACGGCAGCCCGGCCTGGTCGTCCGGCCTGCGCACCGATGACATCATCGTGTCGATCAACCAGCAGGCGCTGCAATCGGTGGACGATGTCGCCGTGGCCGTCAAGCGCAACCCGGACGCCCTGCTGATGAATATCCGCCGCGGCAACGGGGCGCTGTTTATCGTTATTCGCTAGATTACTGCCGGCTAGCGCTCACCGAGCGGTACGTAATCGCGCTGTTTCGCCCCCACGTACAACTGCCGCGGCCGGCCGATGCGCTGGTCTTCCGAGCCGATCATCTCCATCCACTGGGCCACCCAGCCCACGGTGCGCGCAATGGAGAACATCACCGTGAACATATTGGTCGGTATACCCAGCGCCTTGTAGATGAGTCCCGAGTAGAAATCGACGTTCGGGTAGAGCTTGCGCTCGATAAAATATTCATCGCTCCGCGCAATCTCCTCCAGGTGCAGCGCCAGCTCGAACATCGGGTCATTGCCATCGCCGAGCTTTTCCAGTACCTCATGGCACATCTTGCGGATAATCTGCGCGCGCGGGTCATAGTTCTTGTAGACCCGGTGACCGAAACCCATCAGGCGAAACGGGTCGTCCCGGTCCTTGGCACACGCCAGGTATTTCGGCACATTGCTGACATCGCCGATGTCATCCAGCATCTTCAGTACGGCCTCGTTGGCGCCACCATGCGCCGGACCCCACAGCGCCGCGATACCGGAAGCGATACAGGCAAAGGGATTGGCGCCCGAACTGCCCGCCAGGCGCACGGTGGACGTACTGGCATTCTGTTCATGATCGGCATGCAGGATGAAGATCAGGTCCAGGGCCTTTTCAGCAACCGGGTCGATCTCGTACTTCTCGCACGGCACACTGAACATCATATTCAGCAGGTTGCCCGTGTAACTCAGGGAATTGTCCGGATAGACCTGGGCTTCGCCAACGGAATGCTTGTAACTCGCAGCGGCGATGCCCGGCATCTTCGCGATCATGCGGTGCGCCGCGATCTCGCGGTGCTCGGGATTATTGATATCGGTGGAATCGTGATAGAAGGCCGACAGGGACCCCACCACACCCACCATGATCGCCATCGGGTGTGCATCGTGGTAGAAACCGCGGAAAAACTCCTTCAGCGACTCGTTCAGCATGCTGTGATGGGTAATCGCATCCTGGAAACCGTCAAGCTGCACCTGGTTGGGCAGCTCGCCATACAACATCAGGTAGGCGACCTCGATAAAACTACTGTGTTCCGCCAGCTGCTCGATCGGGTAGCCGCGAAATTGCAGCATGCCCTGCTCCCCGTCAAGATAGGTCAACTGGCTGTGGCAACTGGCCGTAGACAGGAAGCCGGGGTCATAGGTGAAATAGCCGGTCTCGCGGAAGAAATGGCCGATGTCCACAGCGTCCGGCCCCTGGGTTGACTTCCTGACTGGCAGTTCGATCTGCTTGCCGGTCCTGTTATCGATAACAGTTACAGTATGCTCGCCCATCCGCTGATCCCCTGTTGGTGTTCAATCCAGATATACCGGTGACAGATACGGCGGTGACGTCAACGGCGTGCGCCACTGTCCTGGCGCTTACCTGAGGTAACCGCAGCGTTCAGGCTGATGAATTCAACCGATGCATCGAGGCCCGTGACTTCCGTGTGCTCGTAGCCGGCGGGCGTCTGTACCTGTGTGACACCGAATCCTGCCATGTCCTCGCGCGAAAGGAAATAATAGTTTGGGACATTGTAGGGGGGCATCTTGCCAATCCAGCAGAGATACTGGTCGACACCGATGCCTGCGAAGAAGTCCCGCTCGAGTTGTACCAGCCGCTCCATCTCCACGTGCGCCCTGTCACGTGCCGTCACGGCGTCTTCGCCATAGCGCTGCATGCGAGCGGCGATGTCATCCGTCCACAGACCGGTCGCCTTCAGGTGGTGATAGTTCCCGTGCCAGGCAACCACGGCACCGGGGGCGATTAACTTGCGGCCGGCAGCCGGAAAGACATAGTTGGCACAGGATGAAAGACAGTACTCGGGGACTTCCACGACCAGCCGCTGACCGAAGACCCACCTTCCGAGGGCTATGCCCGCCTCCACCTCGCCGCCGCTGGAGGTGATCACCAGCCGCCTGACCGGCCGGTTGGCCACTGCGGCAAAGAAACGGCGGTTTTCCTGCAGCGATATCGGACCCTTGTAGTAGGCAACATCATTCGACAAGCGGCTTTCGGCGTGGGCAGGGCCGTACGGCCAGAGTACCAGCAGGCAGATGAGCGTGTTTGTGAGGACGTTATGCCAGATAGGCGTGATCGGTACGCTTGTGTGATTGCAGGAGCGTTACTGAAGCGGGCTTGTGTCAGTATCCCTTGTCCTGCCCCGGTCTGCAACAGGCGTCGGGTCGTCGAGGCAGAAGCTGAAGCGGTTGCCGCCAGCGTGTTTAGCCAGGTACATCGCGGCATCGGCTCGCTCGATCAGGGCATGCTTGCCCCGGCCATCCTCGGGATACACACTGACCCCGATGCTGGTGGAGATTCGCCTCTCATGGCCACCGATGATAAAGGGCTTGCGAATCTCGTAAAGGATCCTTTCGGAGATACTGACCACGTTTACCATGGCCTCTACCCCCTCGAGAATGATGACGAACTCATCGCCACCGTAGCGCGTGACCGTATCTGTATCGCGTACCGAGGTCACCAGCCGCCCGGCCACCTGCTGCAGCAATTCGTCGCCTGAAAGGTGGCCAAGACTGTCATTGATATCCTTGAAGCCATCCAGATCGAGGAACAGCACGGCCACCCGCTTGCCGGATCGCCGGGTGTTGTGCAGTGCGTGGTCGAGACGGTCATCAAACAGGGTCCGGTTGGGCAGATGGGTTAATGGATCATGGTAGGCCAGGTACTTCACACGCTTCTGGATGCCCTCGATGGCGGCGATATCGGTAAACAAATACACGTAATTGGTGACCGATCCCTCTTCATTGCGGACCTCGCTGATACTGGTCCAGTGTGGATGGGCTTCACCGTTTTCACGACGATGCCAGATCTCGCCCTGCCAGCACCCGCGGCCCTGCAGGGTGGCATAGATATTATTAAAAAAAGCCTGGTCATGCCGGTCGGATCTCAGGATAGCGGCAGGCTTGCCGAGCAGGTCCGCCCCGGCATGCCCGGTAATCTCGGTGAACGCCCGGTTGACGGAAGTGATCTTCCGGTCGGCATCGGTCACCATGATACCTTCGTTGGAGTTGTCGAAAACAGTTGCTGCCTGCTGCAGCTTGAGACTGGACTCGCGGCGTTCGCTGATATCCAGGATCATGGCCACAAACACGCTCCGCGGCCCGAGACTGGCAAGCTGAAGATGTATTTCAACCGGGTACAGGCTGTCATCCTTGCGGCGGTGTACGGTCTCGAAATACAGGCGATTCAGGCTTCCGTCGCGCAGCGGTGCCAGCTGACAGTCAAACGCCTCCGGGGTTATTTCAGGACTGATATCGACCGGCGTCATGCCGGTCAGTTCAATCAGGGTATAACCGAGATTATTGCGCGCCCCCTGGTTGACATTGATGAATTCCAGGGTATGTGCATCGAAAATGTAGATTTCATTGTGCGACTCATCGAGTATCTGCCCGAGGCTGTTCACCATTTCCTGGCCCTGCGCACGCCGGCGCATCTCCCTGAGCAAGTGGATATTCGCCGCCGACAGGTCCCGGGTCCTGTCTTCTATGCGCTGTTCAATTTCAGATTGATAGTGTTCGAGTCGTTGCTGCGCGATCTTCCGTTCATGGAAAACGATCGCCAGCATCAGCGCAGTGAGACTGGATACGCTCATAAAGGCCTGCAACATCAACAATGACTCATTCAGATCGTGATGCACAAACGGGCCGAAGCCATTGACCGTACCCCAGGTTGCATGCAAGGCCACGATGCTGACCGCCAGGGTCGTACCGCGCCGACCGAAGCGAAATGCCGCCCAGAGCAAGACTGGAATCATCAGGAACGCCAGGGGATGATTGCCGGCACCGGCGGGAAACCAGCCGCTGAAAACGACCTGTGCGCTGATCATCAGCGTTATTGTATAGGCAAGACCCTCGGCAAATCGCAACCGGTTCCAGGTCAATGCGGATTTATAACCCCAGGCCAGGAACAGCGGGGCAAATACGATCACACCGGCGGCATCGCCCAGCCACCAGGTGAGCCAGACCTCTCCGTAAAGCTCGACCGGGACAACACCCGTTGCGGCCAGGGCAGTGACACCGATCGTGGCGCTCAGCGTAGTCGCAGTCAATGCACCACCTGTCACCAGCGCAAGCAGGCCCTTGCAACTGTCCAGCGGATTGCAGGCCCCGGTGAAATGACATACCAGGCGCGCACCCACCAGAGCGGCCAGGGTGTTACCCCCCGCGACCATGATCGACGTCGACCATGGCAGATCGCTCCAGAAGCAGACCAGGAAGGCCCCCGCCGCGATGGCCGGCCACAGCCGGGTTCCCAGCAACAGCAAGGCCGCCAGGGCAATACCGTTGGGCGGCCACACCGCCGTCACGTTGCCGTAGATCAACGCCAGCTGCAACCCCAGCTCGGCCGAGACCACGTACAGAAGGGT
>JAOTTU010000132.1 GCA_029864225.1 Gammaproteobacteria bacterium
CGATGGCCTCATGTCCCGCCGAACCGTCGGTTGCAAGCAGGATATGATTGTATGCATTCATGGCGACCCCCGCAGACTGACCTTCCCTTATATAAGCATAGCATCCCGGCCAGGCAGGCTGCATGCATGAATGTCGTGCCTGTCGATACGAGGGGCATTTGCCGGAGCAGGTAGTGTCTGCCAGGGATGATTTAATCCAGGTGCCTGACGGTTCGCACCCGACAGACCAGCAGCGGCCCCGGTCAGTCCATGGAGAATCGTGTCGGAGGCGGGCCCGCCTCAGGCAGTCTGCTGCTCGTCAGCGCTGATTTCGCTTATTTCCCGGGGAATAGCTATACCGTATCCCTGGGCATAATCGACACCGATATCTGCGAGCACCTTAATGATGGCGACATTTTCAACGAATTCGGCAATCGTTTCGAGTCCCATGACTTCACCGACCTGGTGTATCGACTTGACCATTGCACGGTTCACCGGGTTGGTGTCGATATCACGGACAAAACTTCCGTCGATTTTCAGGTAATTGACCGGCAGATTCTTCAGATAGGCGAATGAACTCAAGCCGGTACCGAAATCATCCAGTGCAAAGCTGCAGCCCATCTGTCGCAGCTCATTGATGAAGTCGATCGCGACATCCAGATTGGTCACTGCCGCGGTTTCCGTAATTTCAAAACAAACCACCCCGGGTGGGACCTCATTGCTACTCAGCTCCGCCTTGATAAAACCCAGTATGCCGGCATCGGCAAGCGAGGCACCGGACAAGTTGATCGAGATCTTCTGACGTTCAGGCAGAGGCCGGTGCCTGCCGGTGTCCTGATACCAGGCAAGGCTGCGGGAGATGACCCAGCGGTCAAGCGCAGGTGCCAGGTTATATTTCTCTGCAGCAGGCATGAAGAGTCCGGGCGCGACCAGCTCGTTATTTTCATCCAGCATCCTGACCAGGACCTCGAAATGATGGCCGGCCCCTGCCTGTGGCATTACTGGAACAATATCCTGGAAATACAGGACGAGACGGTCGGTATTGATTGCCTCGGTGAGCCGCGATACCCACTGCATTTCACCATGACGGCGCGCAAGCTCACGGTCGCTGGATTCATAGATGTGCACTCGGCCCCGGCCCATGTCCTTCGCGGCATAGCAAGCCAGATCGGCCGCACTCATCACATCAACCACGCTCTCCACGTCTGTATTTATCGGGACAACACCGATACTTGCTCCCACATCAAAGGTATTGCCGCGACTGACGAAGTAGAAGGCCCTGAGGACCGACATGATGCCCTCAACAATGTCGAGAGCATCTTCCAGGGAACAATGTTTGAGCAATATCCCGAACTCATCACCGCCCAGGCGCGCCAGCACATCGGCTTCACGCAAGCATTCCGACAGGAGTCTGGCAATCCTTTTTATCAGCTTGTCACCTTCCGCGTGACCACAGGTGTCATTGACAATCTTGAACTGGTCAAGGTCTATATAGCAAAGGACGTGATGCCCGTTCTCTGCCCGTAAATTTTCCAGTATATGTCTCAGACGCGCCTCGAATTCATGCCTGTTCATCAGGTCAGTCAGGCTATCGTGCGTGCTCTGATGTGTCAGCTGCTGGGCAATATCACGGGATTCTGTCATGTCGCGAAACACCAGAACCACACCCAGGGGTTCACTCTTGTTGTTCATGATCGGCGACGCAGAATACTGGAGTGATAACTTGCTGCCATCCGGACGCTGCATGATGCAGTCATGATCGGAGTGGATGGCATCCCTTGACCTTATCGCCGCATGAATCGGCTCCTCGATACACTTCCGGCTGGCCTCGTTGAACTGGGTGAAGATACGCACTACTGGAAGACCTCGCGCCAGGTTGCTGTCCCAGCCGGTGAACTTTTCTGCAACCGGGTTCAGGTACTCGATCACGCCGTTAACGTCGGTCGTGATGACCGCATCGCCGATAGAGTGCAGTGTCACCTGGGCCCGCTCCTTCTCCCACTGGTGTGCGTATTCCTCCTGCTTGCGGTCTGTTATGTCGAGAAAATATCCGGCATAGTGGGTAATCTTCCCTGCATCGGACTTTACCGGGATTCTGAAATCGTAGATCCAGCGGATCTCCCCGTCAGAACGTATCACCCGGTAGTCGAGTCCGATGTACATCGACCCGAACTGTCCCTTGACCGGTTCGGCTTGCTCGACATGGTGCAGGTCACCCGAATGTATCAGGCTTGCAAACGGGGCCTGCTTCCGCATCAGCTGTTCTGCATCATAGCCATACTGCGCGATCGCCTGGGAGATATATTCGATGGGCCAGCCGGATTCCGCGCGCACCCGGTAAACCGAGACCGGCCCTTGGGTAAACAGGTCCCGCTCGCGCCTGAGCTCAGCCTCTACCTCCTGACGCTCGCGAACCTCTTTTTTCATAGATGCATTCGCTTTTTTCATCCGCTGCAACAGCTCAATGTTATCGTGACGCAGGGACAGTGACCGCACCACGCTCTGATTGTAATTGCGTGCAATGACCAGCAAGGCAGCGGCGAACACCATAAACAGCAGCCCCATGGTATTCGGGGACTGGCTGGTCTGTGTCAGCATGGCCTGGGAAGTGATCATGATAATCGGCGCAAGAAATGCGATATAGACCGGCATCATGACCGCGTAGGCGGAAATCGCCCCGGCGAGCACGCCGGCCAACCCGATGATCGCGAGCGTCTGGTATTCGACCGGCCAGGCAAAGTCGATCAGCAGGCCCAGACAACCCCAGACGATGCCGGAGACCAGGGTGCCCGAGAGATACAGGCCAGCCCAGCGCGGGTCCTGTCGCATCCTCACGGACGCGCGCCGGTAATAGACAACCAGCACGGAACGGGCCAGTGTCTGGAATATCTGCGCACCGAACCACACCAGCAGCAATTGATGATCGCCAACACCCCAGAGACCGACCATGATCAACAGGGACACGGCCAATGCCGCCACCAGAGCAGTGGGTGCCTGGGTAAAGAGCAGTTCGGCCTGCTCGCTCTGTATATCCATTCCCGAGGACACCAGCCGCGGTATGACGTCCTGGTCGAGCGTCGTGGTATCCAGTGTCGCCGATTGGGTCTTGCTGCCTGTCATGATGATGCGTCCTTTCGCCCCACCGGAAAACCGCGCCCGGCATTGACCGGTCGTCCCCTATAAGGCATTGGAAAGAATATATTTTTTACATACAGGAGATATCGGTCGAGCGGCGGATTTATTAAGCAGAAAAAACGCGGGCCCGGGCGGGTTCAGTCAGCCTCTGCCGAGTCTTCGGGGAGATATTTATATCTAACTGTTATTTATAGTTTTTATTTAACACTTGTCCGATTGCGCGGGGTGTCCGGCCACCGCCTGGCGCGCACCACAGGCCCGCAGGACGCCAGGGGCTGATGAGTTCAATGACCGCCGGTGTGGACCAGCCTCTCGGTGAGACTGGCCGCGCGCCGCAATAACCCTGGTTTATGACTACAGGTCTTGTTGATATCGATGGTGATTACGTCGCCGTCATCCACCGGGGCCACCCGCCGGGCCTTTCTTACCAGCAGGCCGGACTGGCCCCGGTAGACCCGGTAGACAAATGCCTCGTCCATGTCGTCATAGACCGAACTCCCGTACAGGGTGTCGACGGGCGATAACCGGCCGGTATAGCGGGCAATCATCGAGGCCAGGTCAGTACCCTGTTGCGGATGCAGTTCATGGGCATGACGTGGCTTCGTGTTTTCCTCTGCGGTGTCGCGATAACGCCCGCCGAGCCGCTCTATCCGGTACATCGAGTCCAACCCGAGCAGGTTTGCCCAGGGATGCCATTTTAGGAACAGGGCATCCAGGCGCCACTGGTCCCCATCAAGCCTGTAGTGTTCCGGCTTGCAGAAATCACCGTAGGCAATGGTGGCCTGATACTGCTGAGCGCCCGTAGCTGCAAAACTGAGTTCCGCAATCGGGGACTCATCGATCAGGCGATGAAAGGTATACAGGTTTGCCGTCAGCATCAGGACAAAGACGCCAACCAGCAGGACAACACCGAGGAACGGTAACACGAGTATGCGCTTCATCACGGGTGGTCCGATTTGCTGAGCTCAGGCCATGCCATAGGGTTGATAATACATTTATCTCGACGTAAAGCAGGTGATACACGAACCCGGGCCGCTGCCAGGGGCAGATTCCGCCTGTCCGGCTCCTACTCCTTGCGCCACCCCCTTGCACGGGTTAACGTTCTTCATCCGGGAGCTTACTGCCTGAATCACCCAGCACCATGTCCGAACGCCTGAACTATCCCAACGATGAACTCATCCATCCCTGGCTGTCCAGGCTGCTGGAGGCCTATCACATCACGGACGAAGGTGTGGCAGAGGGCATACGGCGCGAGACGGTACAAGGCAGAACACTCGCATGTGGCAAGGGCTGCGCCGCCTGCTGTCGCTCGCACACCACCATTCCCGTCTACCCGCTGGAACTTGTGGGCATCAGTTGGTATGTCACTGAGAAGCTGACCGGGAAACTGCGCGAGCAGCTCAAACAGCAACTCGGGGACTACAGCAACCAGCCCGGTTGCCCGTTCCTGGTCGACGATATCTGTTCGATACACCCCCTGCGCCCCATGGCCTGCCGGCAGTTCAACGTATTTGACAAGGTCTGCGCAGAGGGGGAGGACGCCTACTACACGCGCCGTCAGGACGTGCTCACGCCGATAAAAAAATATACCGACCAGGCATTCGATGTAACCCTGCCGTTTTATGGCGTCGAAAACAAGCCGGAACGGCGCAAGGCCATTGAGCAAGGGGCGATACACCGCATCGCCAAGGCACTGAAAGAATGCAACTGGGACAGCCTGGCAGAAAAAATGGAGGCCTATGACCGGAACAGGGACACATAAATCGACTGCCCCTGGATAGATAAACCAGGGACTGATTAACTCGCCTTTCGTCATTCCGGCGAAAGCCGGAATCCAGTAACAACCTGGGCAAGAACCACTGGATGCCGGGTCTCCGCTATGCTCCGACCGGAATGACGGCATGGTCAGCTTCTGGCAAAGAAAGATCCAGCTTATTGAAGTGTCATGTCATTGCTGGCCTGGCGAAGCAAGCTCCCGACCGTACAATCATGCGGCGACAGACTGCCTTGCAATGGCGCCTTCGCAATGACGGATTTTCCGGTGCCTCCCAAAGAAAAAGGCGGCCCAAGCCGCCTTTTTCATGCCCGGCGAACCGGCAATCAATTCACCCGCGGATCCAGTTCCCCGCTGAGGTAACGCGCGAACATGTCTTCCAGGTTGATCGGCCTGATCTTGGAAGCGTTGCCGGCGGTACCAAAGATCTCGTAACGGTCCCTGCAGATCTCCTTCATGCCAATCGTGGCGGCCTTAAGGTATTTGCGCGGATCGAAGTTCGAAGGATTGTCGTGCAGGTGCTTGCGGATCGCGCCT
>JAOTTU010000133.1 GCA_029864225.1 Gammaproteobacteria bacterium
GAGTACGCCGAGAAATAAACCTGAAAAAACTCACCGCAAAGACGCAAAGGACGCAAAGAATACATTATTGTAAAAACCCCGATCCGGGGTACGACAAATGTACTGGTGCTAGAATTAGAATGCCCCCTTTTTTCAAATACTCACCTCACGACTGCAGGGATGCAGTAGGTAGAGTACCAAAAGTAGGCGCTTTAGGCGACGCATGGAGCAGTTACCGAGAGACGCAGAGGACGCCGAGAAAATAATTTCAGATACAATCAAGATTGCCACGGAATCCACGGAAGGACACGGAAAGATAAAATACATAAAACGTGAATATGTGCAGTAGTGTAGGAGCGCCTTGCAGGCGCGATCGGCTGTTTACCCTCACCTGTAAGCCGCCTCGGTGCACACAACGAACCCTACTCGTCTTTGAAATAATTTTTGATTTTTCTTTTTAACTCCGCGTCCTCTGCGTCTCTGTGGTGAATATCTTTTAGTGTAGGAGTGATGGTGTTGGGCACGCTGCGCTTTGCCCAACCTGCATGTCTGCGTTAATAGTGCAAATACAAACGGAGCGTCCTTTTTCGCAATCCTACTGGCTAGCCTCGCCACCACAGCGAGATGGCCGGGATATAGGTCACCAGCCCCAGCCAGATCAGCATCAGGACCAGGAACGGAAGTGCGGCCCTGAACAGGGACAGTACCGGGCGGCCGAAGCGCTGGCTGGCGATGAACAGGTTGATACCGACCGGTGGTGTGCTGTAGCCGATCTCGAGATTTGCCAGGAAGATGATGCCGAGGTGAATGGGATCCACGCCGTAGCGCAGGGCGATTGGCAGTATCAGCGGGACCACCACGACGGTGGCCGAGAAAATGTCCATCATGGCACCGACGGCCAGCAGGAAGATATTCAACAGCAGCAGGAACTGCAGCTGGCTGTCCACGTGCTCCTGCATCCAGTCAAGAATTATCATCGGCACCTGCGCATCGATGAGCAGGTTGGTGAGTCCCATGGCGACACTGAGGATGACCAGAATGCTGCCGACCAGCACTGTGGTATCGCTGAGTATGGGTAACATGTGTTTGCCCGGGTGGATCTCGCGGTGAATGACGATCTCGAGGACGAGCACATAGACGGCGGTACAGGCCGAGGCCTCGGTGATGGTGAGGAAGCCGCCGAAGATCCCGATGATGACTCCGATGGGTAACAGGATGTCCCAGAAGCCCTCGCGCACGGCCCGGCCAAGATTGATCCAGGAGAACTTATGACGCGGGACCGAGGTCTTGGCGCCGACGTAGAGGCAGAACACGCCGAGGATCAACATCAACAGGATGCCGGGGACGATGCCGGACAGGAACAGCTCGTCGATGCTGACACCGGCGACAATACCGTAGAGCAGGATCGCGATGCTGGGCGGGAACAACAGCCCCAGGGAGCCCGAAGTGGTCAGCAGTCCCAGGTTGTGGCGTTCGCTGTAGCCGGCGTGCAGCAGCATCGGGAACATCAGTCCGCCCAGTGCCAGGATGGTGACCCCCGAGGCGCCGGAGAACGCGGTGAAGAACGCGCAGGAGGCGATGGCCACGACCGCCATGCCGCCGGGTAGCCAGCCGACCAGGGCATTGAACAACTGGATCATACGCTCCGGTGCGCCGCCGGCAGCGAGTACTACGCCGGCAAGGGTGAACAGGGGGATGGCGGCGAGATACGGTGAGGAGGCCAGTCGGTTGAGTTCGACGATGAGCAGTGCCGGGTCAAGCCCGGCGTTAAAGGTGGCCAGCAGGCTGCCGCCGGCCAGGGCAACGAACAGGGGCAGACCCAGCAAGGTCAGCACTACCAGAACTGCGATAATCAGGAAGGTCATGGCGACGGTCTGTCGCTGCGGGGCACAAACAGGCCGGAAAGCAGGAAATTCAGTGCCAGCAGGCCGAAGCCGAACGGCATGACCAGTGCCAGGATGGATGACCAGCGTTCGTGTTCGGAAACGTATTGCCAGTCGTCATACCAGAAGCGGCCGGCCGCCCAGGCAAAGATGGCGCACACCACGGCCGAGACCAGGTACAGGGGCGGCCTGAACTTGCGGCAGCGCTCGATGGGCAGGCATGCGGCGATGACGTCGAGGCGGATGTGTTTGTCATTGTCCACCGCAAGTGCGGCACCAAAGAAGGTGACATAGAGGACCAGGTAGCGCGACAGGATATCGGCTGACGGGATGCTGGAGTCGAAGAAATTACGCGCCAGTACCTGTCCGAAGATCAGTGCCAGCAACAGCAGCAGTGAGCCGCCGGCAACCACGATTTCCATGCGCAGCAGGGCATGGCGGAAATTGCAGATCCAGGCGGGTTCAGGGGCCGGCATCGACGGCTTTGTGCTGCTCTTTGTCAGCTCGGTATTCGGCAAGCCACTGCTGTATGCGGGTAATCGTGACTTGCGGAATGTAGCCACTGTCCATCAGGCTTTGCGCTGCCCTGGTACTGATGTCGTTGACCTGTGCCTCATCCAGGTCCTCCGGATTGAGGCCGAATTTCATCCCCTTGCTGCGCAGGACATCCAGGCTGTCCTGGTTGTCCTTGCGGGTCGCGGCCACGAGTTTCGCGCCTATGGCCTGACCCGTGCTCTTGAGCAGTTTCTGCAGGTCCTGGGGCAGGTTCTGGTAGAAACGCCGCGACACAACCAGCGAGCCGATGCCATTGGCCATCGGCACGTTGGTGACGTAACTGGTCTTGGTGAACCATTGCAGCGCAATGGCGCCCAGTGGCGGGCAATAAACGGTGTCGATCAGCCCGGTCGACAGGCTGGTATAGACGTCGATGATCGACAGCGGGATCGGGGCAATGCCGCTGGCATCAAAAAAGGCCTTGCCTATCGGGTCGCCCTGCCAGTGCCAGATGCGGCGCTCCTTGAGATCGTCGAGGGAGCGGATCGGTTGCTTCGAGAAAAAATAGATAAAGCCCACCTCCATCCAGCCGAGCATCTCGTAGCCATTGTCCCGGTAGCCCTGCTCGATCTCCTCCATGAAGCGGTTGCGGACATAATCGATTTCGTCGATGTCGCTGTACAGGAAGGGGAGTTCGAGGGCGCGTGTCGGCGAGTAGATATGCCCGATGCCGTAGCCGGTAAAGGCGCCGCCATGCAGCTGGCCGAAGCGGATCTTTTTGAGGACATCCGGCTCGTCACCCTGGACGCCGCCCGGATAGATCTTGAATACCAGCCGCCCGTCACTGCGCTGCTTCACTTCATCGGCCCACTCCTGCAGCAGGTCTGCCCAGGTAGAGCCGACCGGGGCCAGGGTCGCGAATTTCAGCTCATAGGTCTTTTCGGCCATGGCTGGCAGGCTGCCAGACAGGACGAGACAACACCCGATGCAGGTGATGATGTGACGTGTCCATTGCGAGTAACTGCGCCTCAAAACCAGTCATCCTCCGATTTGATCAGGATACCGGCGCGCTGCCTGGCTATGGCATTAACTAACGCCAGGTCCGGGTTGAGGTTAACAGGTGACTCCAGGATACGCGTCAGGTGCTGGTGGAAGGCGTCCCGGTCCAGGCGTTGCCTGGCCAGGTATTCCGCGTAGAGCAGATCGACCAGTAACAGCTGCTCCCGGTTGATTTCGTGGGCACGCCTGAAGTGCTGCTCGGCACGCTCGAAGTTGCCGCCGAACATAGGTGACCGGCCGCCGTAGTAGACACCAAAGAACAGGTGGGCCCCGCCATGATAAAAGGTCTCGTCGAGTTCGAGCACGCGGCGCATGAGAATCGCGGTACTGGAGAGTTCGGCGATCCCGGCGGGATTGTCTCGGTTCAGGTTGACCCAGTTGCCCAGGCAGGAGGCGCTCCAGAACAGCGCGGGCACGGCCGCCTTCCCGGCCCTGGCGACCGCCGCCTCGAGCTCATTTTCCGGGCTTGCCTCGGGATCCATGGAGATGCCGGACTGTTCCAGAGCCAGGCGCGCGTGCTCATAGCAGCGCCGATATAGTTGTTTCGCCCGCTCCCTGTCCTCGATCTCGACAAAGCCGTAGGCATAACCGTAGAAGCCCTCGGCCGCGTACAGTCGCAGCACCTTGTTTCCCGGGTCCTCGATGAGCATGCCTTCCAGCAGTTTGAGGTTGGCCGGCATGGCGGCTTTCGCCAGGTCCAGGTCGGTTTCCCGGTTCATGGCGGCAATGCCGCTGTCGAGAATGGTCTGGGTACCGCGAACAACCACGGTGCCCATGGAGCAGGCGGATAACAGCAGCAATGGTACGAGCGCGCCGCAGAGGCGTTGCAGGCTGTCGTCCAGTATGGGTTGCCGGCCGGATATTGAGGTCATTATGGTTATCTCAATTCAGCAAGTTCCCGAGTATCTTCTCATAAATATTTGAAAGTGTGTCAAGTTCTTCAATATTCACGGTTTCATTGGCCTTATGGATGGTGGCATTCAGCGGCCCGAGTTCCACCACCTGGGCGCCAGTGGGCGCAATGAAGCGGCCATCCGAGGTACCGCCGTTGGTAGACAACTCCGTCTGGAGGCCGGTGATTTCCCGGATGGCGGCGCGGCTGGCATCGACCAGGGCACCGGCGGGGGTGAGAAAGGGCTGGCCGGACAACTTCCAGTCGAGGTCGAATTTCAGTCCATGACGGGACAGCAATGCCTCGATGCGTGCCTGCAGACCGGCGGCGCTCGACTCGGTCGAGAAGCGCAGATTGAACATGACTTGCAATTCACCCGGGATGACATTCTCGGTACCGGTCCCGGCCTGGATATTGGAGATCTGGAAGGTGGTCGGCGGGAAGTGCTCATTGCCGCGGTCCCATTCCGTGGCTGCGAGTTCGGCCAGCGCCGGGGCCGCCGTGTGGATCGGGTTTTCCGCCAGCTGAGGATAGGCTACGTGGCCCTGGTGGCCGTGGACCCGGAGCACGCCGTTGAGCGATCCACGCCGGCCATTCTTGATGGTATCGCCGACCTGCTGCTGGCTGGAGGGTTCACCGACGAGGCAGTAGTCGATCCGTTCGCCCCGGGCCGCCAGATGCTCCAGTACCTTGACCGTACCGTGGGTGGCCGGACCTTCTTCATCACTGGTAATGAGGAAGGCAATCGAGCCGCTGTGACCGGTGTGCGCCGCCACGAAGCGTTCGCAGGCCGTCACCATGGCGGCAATGCTGCCCTTCATGTCGGCCGCGCCCCGACCAAACAGCTGTCCCTCCTGGACCACGGCCTCGAAGGGATCGGTTTGCCAGGCCGCCCGCGGCCCCGGTGGTACCACGTCGGTGTGACCGGCGAAGACAAACAGGGGTGTGCCCTCACCGCGGCGGGCCCAGAGGTTGTCGACATCCCCGTAGCGCAGGTGTTCAACCTGGAAGCCGATGGCCTGCAACCGCGCGGCCAGCAGGGTCTGGCAGCCCTGGTCATCGGGGGTGACGGAAGGGCGCTGTATCAGTTCGCGGGCAAGGT
>JAOTTU010000134.1 GCA_029864225.1 Gammaproteobacteria bacterium
AAGCTTGCCCGCGAAGTCGCACGCCGCATTCGTCTCTACTGATTCAGCCAGTTCCCCCGCATGCCCCTGAAGGACCGCATCCAGCAGGATATGAAGGACTCCATGCGCGGCGGGAACAAATCGCGCCTGGCGGTGATCCGCCTGATCCTGGCCGCGATCCAGCAAAAAGAGGTCGACGAACGCATCGAGCTTGATGATACCCAGATCACGGCCGTCCTCGACAAGATGACCAAGCAGCGACGCGAGTCCATCAGCCAGTTTGAAAAGGCCGGCCGCAATGACCTGGTGGACCAAGAGACCGCCGAACTGCAGATTATCCAGGAATTCCTCCCCGAACAGCTTGGCGAAGCTGAAATCAATGCCCTCATCGAGGCCGCCATGGCGCAGACCGGCGCCTCGAGCATCAAGGACATGGGCAAGGTCATGGGCCAGCTGAAACCCAAGCTGCAGGGACGTGCCGACATGGGTGCCGTGAGCGCCCTGATCAAGGCCCGCCTGGGCTAGTCAGTCCCAAGCAAACACGTTTCACCGCAGAGATGCAGAGAACGCAGAGAATGCGTTTTCTGGAAGTCATTGTTATCTCTCTTCAGGAGATCACCCCCCGACGGTCGCCCATTGCGTGCGCATGTCAATTAACATAACATACTGTATTTTAGTATTATTTATAATTTATTAGACATTACCCTATATTTATATAGAATTATAATTATGGTTTCTCTGCGTCCTCTGCGTCTCTGCGGTGAATATTATCCCCAACCTTTCCATCAGCCTGCTTCCCTTTTACTCTAACCCGCATGCCCGGCCGCATCCCCCAAGCGTTCATAGACGAATTGCTGACCCGCGTTGACATTGTCGATGTCATCGATGCGCGCGTGCCGCTCAAGAAGGCCGGCCGCGAGTACAAGGCCTGCTGCCCATTCCATAACGAAAAGACCCCCTCCTTCACCGTGAGCCAGGTCAAGCAGTTCTACCACTGCTTCGGCTGTGGCGCGCATGGCACCGCCATCAGTTTCCTGATGGAATATGAACACATGGAATTCCCGGAGGCCGTGGAAGACCTGGCCCACCTGGCCGGACTGGAGGTCCCGCGCGAGGCCGGCAGTGACACGACTCCACAGACCACAACCCAGCCCCTCTACGATCTGCTGGAGGCCGCTGCCAGGTTTTACCGGCAGCAGCTGCGCACTCATCCTGAGGCAAGCCGCGCCGTGGACTACCTCAAGGCCCGCGGCCTGACCGGGGAGGTCAGCGCACACTTTGGTATCGGCTTTGCCCCGCCCGGGTGGGACAACCTCACCAAGGCCCTGGGCAAGGACAAGACCGCACTCGCCAGCCTGGTGGAAACGGGCCTGGTTATCGAGCGCAATGACGGCAGCGGCGTATATGACCGCTTCCGCGACCGAATACAGTTTCCCATCCATGACCGGCGTGGTCGCACGGTGGGCTTCGGTGGCCGGGTGTTGGGCGATGACACGCCGAAATACCTCAACAGCCCCGAATCGTCGGTTTTCCACAAGGGCCGGGAACTCTACGGCCTGTTCGAGGCCCGCAAGGCAGTGCGCAAGCTGGAGCGCATCCTGGTCGTGGAGGGTTACATGGATGTCTTGGCCCTGGCCCAGTTCGACATCAATTACGCGGTGGCGACACTGGGCACGGCCACCACCCCGGATCACCTGGAGCACCTTTACCGCACCGTGCCCGAGGTGGTGTTCTGCTTCGATGGCGATCGCGCGGGACGCGCCGCCGCCTGGCGGGCGCTGGAAAATGCCCTGCCGGTCCTGCGTGACGGGCGAGAGGCGCGTTTCCTGTTCCTGCCCGAGGGCGAAGACCCGGACACCCAGGTGCGCAAAATAGGCAAGCAGGCCTTAGAACAGCGGATCGCGGAGGCGGTCCCGCTGTCGGATTTCCTGTTCGACCACCTTGCCAGTCAGTTGGACACCAGCAGCATCGATGGCCGGGCACGCCTGGTTGACCAGGCCCGCCCGCTACTGTCCCGCCTCCCGGACAGCATCTTTCGCCAGATGATGATCGAGCGGCTGGCCGAAATTGCCCACACCGATCCCGTGCGCCTGTCAAAGCGGCTCGAACCCGCTCACGAATCGCGGCCGCCAGCCGATACCCTCCCGTCAGCGCCAGCCCGCCAGGGGAAATCACCGGTACGGGAAGCCATAGCCCTGTTGCTGTATCAGCCAGCACTGGCAGGGGCGATCGATGAACTCCCGTTCCAGGCACAAGATAGTGTGCCCGGCGTTGCGTTGCTGACTGAATTGCTGGAACTGTTACAGCACCGCCCCGGTCTGAATACTGGTGCGATCCTGGAGCACTGGCGCGGCAAGGAGGAGGCACGCCACCTCAACAAGCTGGCGCACTGGAAGCCGCTGGCCGAGGACCTGGATCTGGCCGCCGAGCTGCGCGGCCTGCTCGAGCAGATCGCTCAGCAGATGACCGAGCGCCGGATCAGCCAGTTGCTGGAAAACGAACACCAGAGACCCCTGGATGACGAGGAAAAACATGAACTTAAAAAACTTCTCATGGCGCGAAGGGCGGGGTCATAACGCGCCACTATCGACTGAAGTATGACTTGTTTTTCTCTTGGCCAGATACTATTTATTAGATTATACTAATCGATTAATTTTTCCCCTTTCCAGGAGAAAATCGACAGGCATCCTGTATGCCAGTGGACAGGTATGGACAAAGATAAACAATCACGACTAAAGCTACTCATTGAAAAAGGCAAGGAGCAGGGCTTCCTGACCTATGCCGAGGTTAATGATCACCTCCCGGAAGATATCGTCGATCCGCAGCAGATCGAGGACATCATCGCGATGATCAATGACATGGGTATCTTGGTGCATGAAGTGGCGCCGGATGCCGACTCGCTGGTACTAACCAGCACCAAGGACACCGCCGATGAGGATGCCGTGGAAGAGGCTGCGGCGACCCTGGTGACAGTCGACAGTGAATTCGGCCGAACCACTGACCCGGTGCGCATGTACATGCGTGAGATGGGCACGGTCGAACTGCTCACCCGTGAAGGCGAAATCGTCATCGCCAAGCGTATCGAGGACGGTCTGGGCCAGGTCCTGACTGCGCTCTGGTCCTACCCCGAGTCCACCGCAACCCTGCTGCGCGGTTTCGAGCGCGTCGAGGCAGGTGACATGCGCCTCAATGATCTCATCAGCGGATTTATCGATCCTGATGCCATTGATGAAGCCGACCAGCCCGTGCTGGCTGCTGCCAACGACTCGGGGGACGACGACGAGGAAACACCGGCCGTCATTGATACCGGCCCCGATCCCGATGAGGCGCGCAAGGTATTCGGTGAAATGGCCAAGATCTATGGCCAGTTCCAGAAGGCGGTAGAGAAAGGCGGCAACAACAAGGTGCGCGTGGAAAAACTTCACAAGCAACTGAGTGATCAGTTCGCAACGCTCAAACTGGTACCGCGTATTGTCGAGATCCTGACTGCTAACCTGCGCCGCACCATTGGCCGCATTCGCACCTACGAACGGGCCATCATGGATATTTGCGTCACCAAGGCCGGTATGCCGCGCAAGGATTTCATCACCTCCTTTCCGAGCAATGAGTCCGACCCCAAGTGGGTAGATAACCAAATTAATGCCGGTCATAAATACTCGGCGCAACTGGCCCAGTACCGCGATGAAATCCTGCGCGCCCAGAACAGGCTGATCGCCATCCAGGCGGTAGCACACCTGTCGATCGCCGAGATCAAGGACATCAACCGGCGCATGTCGATCGGCGAGGCCAAGGCACGCCGCGCCAAGAAGGAAATGGTCGAGGCCAACCTGCGCCTGGTGATTTCAATTGCGAAGAAGTACACCAACCGCGGCCTGCAGTTCCTGGACCTGATTCAGGAGGGCAATATTGGCCTGATGAAGGCCGTCGACAAATTTGAATACCGGCGCGGCTACAAGTTCTCGACCTACGCGACCTGGTGGATACGCCAGGCCATTACCCGTTCGATTGCCGACCAGGCACGCACCATCCGTATCCCGGTGCACATGATCGAAACCATCAACAAGCTCAACCGCATTTCCCGGCAGATGCTGCAGGAGATCGGGCGGGAGCCTACACCGGAAGAACTGGCTGAACGAATGGAGATGCCTGAGGACAAGGTCCGCAAGGTGCTCAAGATCGCCAAGGAGCCGATCTCCATGGAGACTCCGATCGGTGACGATGAGGACTCGCATCTGGGCGACTTCATCGAGGACATCAACATCGCCTCGCCAATCGACTCCGCCTCGATGGAGGGACTCAAGGAGGCCACCCAGGGTGTACTCTCAGGCCTGACGCCGCGCGAGGCCAAGGTCCTGCGTATGCGCTTTGGTATCGACATGAACACCGACCACACGCTGGAAGAGGTCGGCAAGCAATTCGATGTCACCCGTGAGCGCATCCGGCAGATCGAGGCCAAGGCACTGCGCAAGCTGCGCCACCCGACCCGCTCAGAACCGTTGCGCAGTTTCCTGGAAGTCGAATAAGACCGCAGCAACCATTCGTTTGACGCTGTAGACGCGGTTGGCCACTCGCGGCCGCGCCATTATACTTCTGTGCTGGTTTTACGCGGGCCTGTAGCTCAGTTGGTCAGAGCAGGGGACTCATAATCCCTTGGTCCCAGGTTCGAGTCCTGGCGGGCCCACCACTTCCCATAAAATTCATGACGTTATGGCGCTGAGGCCGGGGGATTTTAGTCCCTTGGTGTCATCCATAGCGGGTACAAAGAAACCGCATGGAAACAGTGCAGACGCCCGATCGGGTTGACTCAACCGAACTGTGGTCTGCCCCGCTTTTCCGTAGCTGAGAGAAATCCTAGGGTAGTTCCCGGCCGGATGCCAGCCTGATGCCAATCGGCCCACGCGGAAGATAGAAATCAAGCTGCTGCTCATCCCGTTGCACACGCACCAGTACCAGTGCGCCGGCGCCACCACCTTGGGTGACCAGTTCGTTCAGTTCCTGACCGGTGAACACCCGCTGGCCGTCATACTCATATACCCGGTCGTTGGCTTGCAGGCCATACTGCTCAGCAGATGAATTCTGCATGATGTCGCGAACCACTACACGGTTGGCCTGCCCGAGTGCATAGAGCATGCGGTCGTAGGCATTATCCCCGATCTCCGAACGCAACTCCCGGTACGCATTCTGTGCCTGACGCTGTTCCTTTCTGTAGCGTGCAGTGTTGAGCCATCCCTCTCGGCTGGCGCGGTCCTTAATGTACAACTGCTTCAGGTCGTACTCGTCGAGACGCGATTGGATAAAGGCCGCCTGCTCGGT
>JAOTTU010000135.1 GCA_029864225.1 Gammaproteobacteria bacterium
GGTCAGTGCGCTGGCGGAAACGATTTCATCATCCCAGTCCGGTTTGAGTTCACCGTCGTGGACGATCAGGGAGAGGAAATTGGCCAGGTTTTTGGCATACATTTCACTGGCATGGACCGGAAGCATGGCGGGGACATTGAGGGGGCCGTAGATCATGACACGCTCATGACCGATGGTGTCCCCCGGTTTTGTCAGTTCGCAGTTGCCGCCGCTGTAGGCGGCCAGGTCGATAATGACGGAACCATGTTTCATCTGGTTGACCATGGATTCCGTGATGATGCGCGGGGCGGGTTTGCCGGGGATCCCGGCGGTGGAAATGATCGCATCGGCCTCGGCCACATGCTGTGCCAGGATTCCTATTTCTCGCTGCTTTTCCTCTTCCGTCAGTTCACGGGCATAACCGCCGCTGCCCTTGGCAGCTACCTGTACATCCACGAACCTGGCACCCAGCGACTCGACCTGCTCGCGGGTCTCGGGGCGCACATCGTAGGCTTCGACCATGGCGCCCAGGCGCTTGGCCGTGGCAATCGCCTGCAGGCCGGCAACACCGACTCCGATTACCAGTACCTTGGCAGGACGGATAGTGCCGGCGGCGGTGGTGAGCATGGGGAAGAAGCGTGCGGTGCGGTTGGCCGCCATCAGGGCCGCCTTGTAACCGGCGATGGAGGCCTGGGAGGACAGGGCGTCCATGCCCTGGGCGCGCGAAAGGCGTGGTACCAGTTCCATGGCGAAGCTGGTGATCTTGCAATCGCGCAGCAGGGCGGTGCGCTCCGGGTATTTATGCGGGTGCAGGAAACCGATGACGGTGGTGCCTGCGCGCAGCTGCCCGATAGCCTCGGGTGTCAGCGGGTGTACGGTCAGGACAATATCGGACTCGGCAAACAGGGCCGCCCGGTCGTGCACAATACGGGCCGTGCTGTACTCATCGTCGTGGTAATAGGCAGCCGCACCGGCACCGGCCTCGACCAGGACCTGCAGACCCTGTTTCGACAGTGCCTCGGCAACACCGGGGACCAGTGCTACCCGGCGTTCATTGGGGAAAATTTCCTTGGGCACGGCAACGCATATCGGCATAACAGTCTCCGTCTGCGACTTGTCGTGCTGTTATAACGCCCGGGGCAAGTTACATTAAAGTATATAGATTTCCGGTTTGTTAAGCCCCGGATTGGGCTTTTATATCAACGAATCAGAATGGGTGAATAAAGTAATTCATTTGGCAATTCCGGGCCGCCGCAGGCCTCACGCACCCAGACCCATGTTGATGTAGCCGGTCGGACAGACCTCGGCACAAATATGACAGCCGATGCAGCGGTCATAGTCGGTGTAGACGTAGCGGCCCATGGTGGCCTGGTTCTTGGGGGTGCGCAAGACGGCATCCTGCGGGCAGTAGATCACGCAGTTGTCGCACTCGAAGCACATGCCACAGCTCATGCAGCGTTCGGCCTCGGCCTGGGTCTCCTGTTCCGGCAGTCCCTGGAAGCGTTCCTCGAAGTGTCCCAGCACTTCGTCGGCGCCCACGCCGGTTTCCTTGCGCTGGTTACGCGGGGTATAGGGGAAGTGCCCGAGGTAGAGCATTTCGTGGGAGATAATCTCCTGCCGCGAACGGTCTTCGTAATTGTGCACCGCGAAGTCGGCCGAATCAGTGCCCCATTCCTGATCATGATCGTATTCATGCGGCTCGAGCGCGTTCTCGCGCAGCTTGTTGAGGAGGTCGAAGTGGTGCACATCGACCTTGGGGCGCCGTTCGATCTCACTGCGGTTGAGATAGCGGTCGATACTATCGGTGGCAACCGAGGCATGGCCGATGGCCGTGGTCAGCAGGTGCGGGCGGACGATGTCGCCGCAGACGAAGTAGCCGGGCTTGTCCGGTACCTGGTAGAAGTTGTCGGCGTCGATCAGGCCGTGGCCGTTGTCAAATTTCTCCAGCCCGGTGAGGTCGCCGGACTGGCCCACCGCCGGCACCACCAGGTCGCATTCGATGTCGAATTCCGAGCCTTCGATGGTTTCCATCTTGCCGCTGGACCAGTCGACCTCGACCACGCGCAGCGCCGTTGCGCGCCCGTCCTCGCCCAGCACCAGCTCAACCGGTGCCAGGTTGCCGCGGATCTTGATGCCTTCCTTCTCGGCCGTGTCCACCTCGTGCTGGGCCGCCGGCATGTTCTCAATGGGGCGGCGGTAGATCAGTAGCACCTCCGAGCCCTCGCGGCTCGCCGTAGTGGCGACATCATGCGCGGTCAGGTTGTGGATGACGGCCTCCGGGCGATCGTTCTCGTTGGGGTTCTTGATGTGCCCCAGCCGGCGCGCCACGGAGATCACATCCATGGCGGTGTCGCCACCACCGATGACAACGACCTTCCTCGCCGTGAAATGCATGCGGCCCTCGTTGAACGCGGCCAGGAAGGCCACACCGCTGACACAGTTGGATGCATCGCCGCCCGGGATATTCAGGGTGCGGCCCTGCTGGGCGCCCAGGGCCAGCAGGATGGCGTCATAGTCCTGCTCGAGCTGTTCGAGACTGATGTCGCGGCCGACCCGGGTATTGTTGTGGACCTCGACACCCATGTCGATGATGCGCTGGATCTCGCCATCCATGACATCGCGTGGCATGCGATAGCCCGGGATGCCGTAGCGTGACATGCCGCCAAGTTTGGCGCGTTCGTCGAATATCGTGGCGCCATGTCCCAGGCGGCGCAGTTGGTAGGCCGCGGCCAGACCGGCCACGCCGCCGCCAATGATGGCGACCTTCTTGCCGGTTTCCTTTTCCGGCCGATTGAAACGGAAGCCCTCCTGCAGGGCGTGGTCGCCGATAAACTGCTCGACGGAATTGATGCCGACGAAATCTTCCACCTCGTTGCGGTTGCAGCCATCCTGGCAGGGTGCCGGGCAAACCCGTCCCATGATGGACGGAAACGGATTGGCGTCGGTTGAACGGCGGAAGGCATATTCCTGCCAACTGGTCCCGGCGGGCGGCTTCTCGATGCCGCGGACAATCTGCAGCCAGCCACGGATATCCTCACCAGAGGGGCAACTGCCCTGGCACGGCGGTGTGCGGTGCACGTAAGTGGGGCATTTATAGGTGGTATCCTCGTTGAAGATTTCCTCAGCCCAGCGGCTTGGCTTGGAGACGCCGTCCTGGTAACGGCGGAATGTCAGCTTGTCATCCATAGTGTCAGGACCCGGGCAGTTTGTGGAGCGGATAGCGCATGTTACTTTAAATTATGCGCGAATTCATCGCGGATGGAAACGGCTTGCAGATTGCTGATCAACCATCGGCGCTGCACTCGGGCCTGTTATCCCGTGTCCCGGCCCGGGAGCCCGTCTGGTACCAGATTAACTTACATGATAATCTCTGAAAGGTATCAAATAACCATAAAATACCTCAGGACTTTGCCGGATCAGCGGGTGAATTCAGTATGGATTCCGGTGTCTCGCAGGTATGAGGTGGACCATGTTGGCATTGCATCACCAAGTGTTGAGAACCGATGTGTCCGGTATGCCGCTTGAATGGGTCGGCTACCAGGACGCCGTGCGCCTGTACTACCTGGAGCAGGTGGCCTACACCTGCGGCACTCCGCTGTACCGTATCCATGGCGGCATCAGTGCCAGGACCGGGCGGCGCAGCGTGATCGAGGTGAATTCCATTATTGCGACCTATGGCAGGAACCATGCCCTCACCAAGATGCGTGACTGCTATGTCCCGCCCCTGAATAACCCGGCGCTGTTCAAGCGCGATTCGCATCTATGTCTGTACTGCGGCGAGACGTATCTGCCGCGTGACCTGTCGCGCGACCACGTTACCCCGATCATCCAGGGCGGCCTGGATGTATGGAACAACGTGGTGACCGCCTGCCGGCGCTGCAACAACCATAAGGCGGGGCACACGCCCGAACAGGCCGGGATGGAATTGCTGGCGGTACCTTTTGTTCCCACTCATGCGGAGTATATCTACCTGCAGAGCCGGCGGGTGCTGGCCGATCAGATGGAATTCCTGCGGGCCCATTTTCCGCGCACCAGTCCCCTGCATGAGCGGCTGAAGCTCGCGCCCTGACACCTTTCAAGTACCACGCACGTGGCCGACAAGCAGCGGCGCGTCTACCTGATTGACGCCAGTATCTACATCTTCCGTGCCTGGTTCTCGTTACCGGATTCTCTGACCAATGCCGAAGGCAACCCGATCAATGCCCTGCATGGCTTCGCCGATTTTCTCGGCGGATTTCTGGATGAGGCCAGGCCGGAACACGTTGCCGTGGTCTTCGATGAGAGTCTTACCAGCTCGTTCCGCAACCAGATCTTTCCGGCCTACAAGGCCAACCGGGAACTGCCGCCCGCGGAGCTGAAACAACAGTTCAACTATTGCCGCACCCTGGTAAATACCCTGGGGCTCGCTGATTTCTCCAGCAACTGTTACGAGGCCGATGACCTGATCGGCACCATCGCGGCGCGCTTGCGCAGGCAGGATTTCTCGATGGTGATACTCAGTGCGGACAAGGACCTGGCCCAGCTGATCGAGGAGGGCGATATGCTGTGGGATTATGCACGCAAGCGGCGGCACCGTTATGCCGACATTCCGCAATGGCTGGGTGTGCAGGCCCACCAGGTGGCGGACTGGCTGGCCCTGGCGGGTGACAGCGTGGATAACATCCCGGGGGTGCCCGGCATCGGCGCGAAGACTGCCACGGCCTTGCTGACACACTTCGAGAGCCTGGAGAATCTCTATGACAGGCTCGATGAGGTATCGAATTTGAAACTACGGGGGGCCGCCCGCATCCAGGGACTGCTCAGGAAGCATGAAGAAAACGCCAGGCTGGCACGCCAACTGACGGGCGTGGCCATTGATCCGGACCTGCAGGTGGGTGCCAGTGATGTCGAACGGCGTGCCGTGTCATCCGCAGATGTCACGGCGGTGTGTGACGAGCTCGGCCTGGGCCGAATGACGCAGGCACGCCTGGCGCGGGTGGTTGGGTGAAGGAAGTAATTTATATTCACCGCAGAGACGCTGAGGGCGCAGAGAAGTCTAAATATAAAATGCCCTTAACCGCAAAGACGCAAAGGACGCAAAGTCAAAATACAATTCTTGCTAACAACAAGTACCCATTACTAATGGCAAATGAGCGACTGTATGTCATTTACTGTATCGGTGTTGTTGCAATAATGCTTTCTTTGCGTCCTTTGCGTCTTTGCGGTAAATGATTTTATATTCGTGATCATTGTTTACTCTGCGTTCTCGGCGTCTCTGCGGTAATTTGTTGAGGGTTTTGTAACCATGTCACTTTGGGAA
>JAOTTU010000136.1 GCA_029864225.1 Gammaproteobacteria bacterium
GTGATTGAAAAAACTGAATAAAGGGGCCGAATACATTTTTCAGTCTTGAGATTTTCTGGGTCTTCCGTGTCAGGAAATGTATCCGGCCCCTTTATCGAAGCCGGGCCCCTTTATCGAAGCCAGCGGCTTCCGTCACGAACTCCAGCATCTTGCGCGCATGGTCCTTGGGTGTGACGCCGTACTCGATGTAGGCCAGCCTGCCGTCCGGATCGATCATGAAGGTTGAGCGCACGATCCCCATCTTTTTGATGCCGTTCTTTTCCTTTTCCTGGTACACACCGTAGTCGTTGCAGGCTGTCCTCTCTACGTCCGCCAGCAGGATGACCTTTAGACCGAACTTCTGCCGGAAGGCCTGGTGGCTGAAGCAGTCGTCGGCGCTGATGCCGAGCACCGTAATGCCGGCTTCCGCGTACTCCTCACTCAGGTCGGTGAATTCGTTCGCCTGAATGGTGCAGCCGGGCGTGTCGTCTTTCGGGTAGAAGTACACCACCACCCAGCTGCCGGCGAACTCGGCCAGGCTGCGCAGCTTCATGTCGGTATCCGGTAGCTCTATGGCAGGTGCCATGTCTCCTGTTTTCAGCATAACGTTACTCCCTCGATGTGGTTCTATCTGCGGTGTGTCCGGTGGGTCGTACGGCCACCATGTTAACCGGTTTATGGGCTGGGCCTCTATTCACGTCCCGCAAAACGTCTGCTGCACGACTTCATCCGGTTCAGGCGGCCACATGTAGACGTCCTTGTTTGGTTGCCGCTCGTAGGGTGTTTGCAGCACCGCGTGCAGGTCATGGAAGACTGTAAAATCATCCTGGTCTTCCGCCGCCCGGATGGCGGCCTCGATCTGATGGTTGCGGGGGATGTACACGGGGTTCGTTGCCTGCATGCGTGCCTGACGGCCTTCAGCGTCGCTGTTTTCCTTCTTGAGTCGGCTGCGCCACTGATCAAGCCAGTGATCGATCTGTCCCAGGTCATTAAACAAAGCGCGCAGGCTCTCGTCCTGGTCCGTTGAGTCGATCGCGAGCCTGGACAAGTAATAGAATGTGAGGGTGAAATCCGCCTGGTTCTCGGCCATCACGTCGAACAGGTCATTGATCAACGCCTTGTCCTCATCGAGGCGGATATCCAGGCCGGTCTTTGCGCGCATGCCGTTGAGCCAGTAACCCTGGTATAACCCCGCATACTCTCCCAGTGCAGCCTGTGCAGCCTCCACGGCGTCCTCGGTCGTCTCTGCCAGCAGAGGCAGGATGGATTCCGCCAGGCGCGTCAGGTTCCACAACCCGATGTTCGGCTGGTTGTTGTAGGCATAGCGGCCGTGGTGATCGATGGAGCTGTACACCTGGTCGTGCGTGTAATGGTCCATGAACGCACAGGGGCCATAGTCGATGGTCTCGCCGGCAATCGACATATTGTCGGTGTTCATCACGCCGTGGATAAAACCGAGCTGCATCCACTGTGCGATCAGCGCCGCCTGCCGGTCTATGATCGCCTCGAACCAGGCCCGGTAGGGCTGTGGTGCACCGCGACAGTCGGGATAATTGTGCCCGATGACATAGTCAGCCAGTTTTGTGACGGCATCCAGGTCGCTTTTCGATGAGAAATGCTCGAAGGTGCCGACACGCACGAAGCTGCTGGCGATGCGGGTGATCACGGCGCCGGGTAGCAGTTCCTGGCGGGCCACCTGTTCGCCAGTGCTCACGGCGGCCAGTGCGCGGGTGGTGGGCACACCGAGTTTCGCCATGGCCTCGCTGACCAGGTATTCGCGCAGCACCGGCCCCAGGGCGGAGCGCCCGTCACCGCCGCGCGAGAACAGCGTGCGCCCGGAGCCTTTCAGGTGCAGGTCAGCGAGCGTGCCATCCGGGCGCCCGATCTGGCCCAACAGCAGGGCACGGCCATCACCGAGCTGCGGATTGAAATGGCCGAACTGGTGGCCGGCATAGGCCATCGCCAGGGGCGCGGCACCCTCGGGCACACGGTTGCCGGCAAGGATGGCCGCACCATCGGACGAGGCCAGGCAGGTGTCTGCAAGCCCGAGTTCCTCGGCCAGCGCCTGGTTGAAGATAACCAGTGCCGGATTTGAAACGGGTGCAGGCGTGATCCTGGCGTAGAAGTTTTCGCCGAGATCAGCGTAGCGGTTGTTGAACGGGATCGGTTTCAATGGAAAAGCGTGGCCTGGTAAAACAGGGTCTGAGCACAATTAACCCTGATTATAGCGCAACAATAACAATAAAAGGGCAGGATACATTCTTCAGTGTTGAATAAAAGAGTCTGAATCATTGTTGTCCTGCAGATTTATTCGATGTCGCAATTGTTGGCAGTTGATTCGGGTCTTTAACTATCACGAATCTGCTTATGCCGGAAACAGCTCGTTACGTGGTCGTTAACGAGCCCCGCTGCCTGCATATAGGCATAACAAATGGTCGAGCCCGTAAACTTGAACCCGAGTTCCCTGAGCGCCTTGCTCATTGCGTCAGATTGAGCGCTCCTGGCGGGCAACTGCTTCAGGGTTCGCCAGCGGTTGTGCCGGGTCCGGCCATCGACGAATCGCCACACGAAGGCGTCGAATGAGCCCTCATGCTCCTGTAGCTCCAGGAACTTTCGTGCATTACTAATCGTAGACTCTACCTTCAGTCTATTACGGATTATGCCGGGATTGCCAAGCAGTGCGTTTACCTTGCACCGGGTGTAGCGTGCGATCAGTTCCGGGTCGAAATTGTCGAATGCCTCGCGAAAGTTCTCACGCTTGTTCAATACCGTCGACCAGCTCAGTCCTGCCTGGAAGGCGTCCAGTACCAGGTACTCGAAATGCCTGCGATCGTCATGAACCGGAACACCCCACTCGGTATCATGGTACTCGACCATCAGGGGGTTTGACTCGATCTTGCCGGGCCATTGGCAGCGTTTGAGGTTGTGATCAATCGACATGAGTGAATTATTTACTTCATAAGGATAAGGGTGTCAGCACATTTACTGCTTATATCAGAAATAAATGTGCTCTGACACCAATTATCTTTTACACTGTTTGAGTTTATGGATACAACGCCAAAAATAGATTCGACCGTTAGCAGTCAGAGCGAGCGTTTTCCCGGATTTATGTTTCTCGCCCTTTTCCTGCCGATTGCGATTTTAGTGTTTCTGGCAGGTATTTATTTTGCATCGCAGCGTACAGATACACGTATCAAGGAGATTCTCGGTTCTGACAGCGCCAGACTCAATCACATCACCGGGTTTCTTGGCGCAGAAGTATTGGGATCACTTAAACATCTACGTTCTCTATCTGCTGAAACCGTAACAAAGCAAGCCCTGGATTCACCGGATCCGGAACACCTGCGGTTGCTGGAGTCTTCGTTTCTGACGCTTGCGCGACGCAATCCGCAATATCAACAGGTTCGCTGGATTGATGAATCCGGGATTGAAAAGGCAAGGGTAATGCGTGACCAGGGAGAGCCGTACGCGGCGGCTCGACAGGATCTGCAGGACAAGAGCACGCGCTATTATTTTGAAGCGGCTAATGCGCTATTGCCGGGCGAGCTGTATATCTCCCGTGTCGATTTGAATGTAGAGCACGGACAGATTGAAATGCCAGCCAGGCCAGTGCTACGTATCGCCACGCCCGTAGAGAATAGTGGTCATAAACGCCGCGGGATTTTCGTCATAAACATCGAGATGAAACACCTGTTTAATCTTGTACGCACTCCGGGGGAAACGCAGCTGGAGGCAGATTACCTTCTGGTCAACCAGCAAGGTGTAATATTGAATGGCGATATTGAGAACTTCAAGTCCGCTGATGCGCAGGAGCAAAGCGTGGACTTCATCTTGCCTGACCCGGAAGTCCGTGAGAGAGTTTCAGCGAGCGACTCGGGAAGCCTTGAATTGCGGGACGGGTTATGGACCTGGAAAAAACTTTCTCCTTTTGCCACCTTCGACAGATTGTCTCAGGTGTTTCCAGAACATCTGGTCTCCTTTGACCAGTTGATCTCCGACGACTTTTCGCTGAAGTTGGTGGCGCATCGGCCAGCCAGTTTCTTAGTGGACATACGTAGCGAGTATCGTTTGCTGATCTCTCTGGGTGTGATTTCAATTCTGTCAGTTTATGGTCTTTCGCTGTTTCTTTATTTAAGTAGTCGTGCCCGTGTGCGGCATGCTGAAGTGGAGGCCGCACATGCAATGGCGCGCGCATCGAGCTTGGTGCGCATGAAGGAACTTGAAGAGCGTTTTCATCGCCTGGTTGATGCCAGTAGTATTGGGCAATTGGTCGTTGACAGCGATGGCCGAATTGAAATTTCCAATCTCGCTGCAGAGCGAATGTTGGGCTATGAAAGAGGGGAACTCGAAAGGTTGCTGGTCGATACACTGTTGCCAGCCAGTTTGCATGAGAAACATGTGCACTATCGCAAGCAATATTTGCAAGCTCCGGAGGCCCGGATGATGGGTGTGGGGCGTGAATTGGTAGCTGTCAGGAAAGATGGTTCAGCAATACCGGTGGAAGTGGGTCTGACCCCCTACTCAGACCAGGGCCGGCAGTTGATCCTGGTTAGTATCATCGACCTGTCTCATCGTGACGGAGTTGCCAGAATTAGCTAGGGTGGCAGCAAACACCCTCGGGTTATGACCTCGCCGAATAACCGGGGACGGGTAATTCGCCAGTCCAATGCTTGCCTTCCGTGGCATTCGCATCCTTCATGAAAATTTTTCCTTAATACGTCCTGACACGATAACATGTAACCCAAGTACTGAATCTGGTGTTTCCATAAATAAACCTGTCCCTTTTTCATGTATAGAGAAATCCCCGCCGACGATGAGCATGCCCTGGATGTCATTATCGAGACGCCGCTGGATGATTACGAATTGCTCGATTTCGGTAATAGCCGCAAGCTCGAGCGTTTCGGCCCCTATGTACTGAACCGGCCGGATAAACGTGCGCAGGGCGTGCCGCAACTGGGGCACTGGGATGCGGACTGGGTCTATCCCGAGCTGGGTTCGGGGAAGTCAGGCTGGCAGCCGGCCCGCGCTGACCTGCCCGAGGCCTGGGACATCACCCTCGACGGCATGCCGCTGCGCTGTGTGCTGGGCGAGTACGGACGTACCGGCATCAATGTGCGTGATGTGGCCTGCCGGCGCTGGATCGGTGAGCGCCTGGGTGGCTGTTACGACATCGATGATCTGCGCATGCTG
>JAOTTU010000015.1 GCA_029864225.1 Gammaproteobacteria bacterium
AGTGACCTGATTTACAAGCTCAACAAGCAGCAGGCTGAGCTGGGATGCTTCGAGACGGTTGAACTGGACCGTAGTGCTGTCTTCCCGCGTTTGCTTTGTAAGGAAGCAGCGATCCGTCATCAACTTGATCTGGAAGTCGCCGCACAAGATGCAGCAAATTGGTGGAATACCGGCGAGGTGCCGCTGCGGTCGACGCCGGCTTCATCTTAGGGATTGTTTAGTAGCTGACCACCCAGGTGAAGCCATTCACCGGCGCTGATACAGGCTCTCGAACGGCCTAATTATTGGCGGCTTCTCATGATTTGCCCTCCGTCTGAGGGCGGGTTTTTCTACACCTGTACCAGGCCCTCCACTCATGTGTAACTACAGCCGTTTCTTGTATAGTTCGTATCGCGGAGGCTATCATCAGCCTTGAGAATAGCCACAATTTACTAACTGAAGACGTGCCCTTGATGACCTGCAGCCCTGCGGATCATTACCAGCAACGAAAAGCCGGTGGCAGTCAAGAAGACACTGGCATACACGCGGGTAACCGTTCGCAATACGGTTTTTTCATAGCAGGAATCCAAACATTACAGAAGCAACGACTATCGTAATCAGGAGACCAAGATGAGAAAGATTGCCCTATCAATAATTGGCCTGGGACTCATCACCGGATGTACTGTGGCCGATGAACTCGAACAGCGCAATGCCGAGAGCGCTGCCGTCGCCATGGAATTTATGAAGGCCCTTAAAGGCGAACTCCAGGCCGCCATGCAAGAGGGCGGACCAGTCAATGCCATTCAGGTCTGCAACATGCGGGCACCGGAGATAGCTGCCGGCTTCTCGGAGAAGAAGGGCTGGACGGTCGCGCGCACCAGTCTCAAATACCGTAATCCGGATAACGCACCGGATGCATGGGAGCGCAAGGTCCTGGAACAGTTCGAAGAGCGCAAGGCCAAAGGCGAGGACCCGAAACAGCTGTCCTATGCCGAGGTGGTCGAGGCTGATGGGACGAAAACATATCGTTTCATGAAAGCCATCCCCACCGCTGCTGTCTGCCTCACCTGTCACGGTGAAAAAATCGATTCCAGCGTGGAGGCCAGGATCCAGGAACTCTACCCCGAGGACCAGGCACGCGGCTATAACGAGGGTGATATTCGCGGCGCCTTCACCATCACGCAGCCGATGTGAAAACCGGCCCGCGACCGGGCGAGTGAAGACAACCAAGGCCCGGCACCGCCGGGTCTTTTTTTGCACTGCCCCCGGCCAGCGGAACAACATTGCCCGCTGAGATGCGGCAACGGCCACCCCATCGAGAAGCAGCGTCGCCTGCTGCCGCTAACCCGGATGAGGCCCAGCGTTACTCCGGGATAACGTTCACGCGATAACACGGTTTTGATCCACTTCATCATTCGGGTTCCACAGTGCCGTATCCAGGCTACGCCGTTGCGTATTGCATGCATGTCGGATGTTAAATAATTAGCAAATAATCATTATCTAATGTACTGAAAACGATTTAGGAAAAAATACTTATTTCCCTTTAGCCTGTTGAATGTAGAAGGTAAGGCGAGTAGAAAGAGGTGGAGAGTATCCAAGTGAAACC
The DNA here is from genome assembly GCA_029864225.1 of Gammaproteobacteria bacterium. Lineage (GTDB taxonomy): Bacteria > Pseudomonadota > Gammaproteobacteria > UBA9214 > UBA9214 > CAMYJZ01. The sequence continues at coordinate 1,586 of JAOTTU010000015.1, forward strand.
CGCGTGTAACACTCTCGAGGCCCTGTGGTTACTCACAGGCACCTTATAATCATACTAACGCAAATGTAATTCATTTGACGTAAGGGTCTCGCGGACCGGCAAGAGATAAGAATACGATTTAACCGGATAACCCTTATATCCATTTCATTACACAGAACATGGAATAGATTAGTCTTGGCCTGCGTCATTAATCATTAGACGGTTACCTAAAGAATCTCTGAATTAGGTGAAAAACTCAGGACAGTGAGCGTGGAAAAAAATTCAATCAGGAGGAAAGAGAAATGAAGAAGTCGATAACATTTGTTGTTCGCGGCATCATGGTCGCATTGCTCGTCTGGGGCGGCAGCGCTGCGGCGGGGTGGGCAAACCCCGAGCTTATCGTCAGCGCAGATGAGCTCAAGAAGGGTATGGAAACTAAAGGTTGGGTAGCGGTCGACTGCCGGGACCTGAAGGACTATGCCGCGGGCCATATCCCGGGGGCGATCAGTTTTGGTAAACAATGCAAGAAGGCGCTTCGGGATGCCACCTCGCGGGTCTTCCGAGACGTTTCGAAATACGAAAAATTGTTTGGCAAGGTGGGAATAAGTAATGACACCCACGTGGTCTTCTACTATGACGGGTTGAAGACGATGAACGATGCCACCGTCGGCTTCTGGGTCATGGAGTACCTCGGCCATGACAAGGCCCATGTCCTCAACGGCGGCATCGACGCCTGGCGCAAGGCCGGTAATCGGCTCGACAACAAGCCGGTCAAGTTGACGGAGACCACCTTCAAGGCCAATGTCAAACCGTCTGTTTACAGCAGTACGGACGAGATACTCGAGATTGCTGCCGGCAATGCGCCGGGCACGCAGCTCCTCGACTCGAGATCAAGCAAGGAGCACAATGGTAGTGATATCCGGGCGCTGCGGGGTGGCCATGTGCCGAACACGACCCTTCAGGTCTCGCATAAGGATACATTGCTCCAGGAGAAAAACAGTAAGACCGGCAAGACGGAGGCTGTCGCCTACCTCGATGCGGATACCGCCGCGAAGGCATTTGCGCCACTGGACAAGAACAAGCGCGTTGTGGCCCACTGTCAGACGGGCACCCGCTCGACCATGACCTACCTGCAGCTGCGGGCCCTCGGGTTCAAAGATCCGGCGAACTGGGATGATTCATGGCGCATATACGGGTCCACGCTGGATTATCCGGTCGAGGACGAGCAGTGGTACAACTTCGACGGTGTGAACAAGAAGATCCAGAGCCTGGAGAAAAAGGTCGCGGAACTTGAGAAGGCCAAGAAATAGCCTGTCTTCACCCGAGTTCACCGAAATCGGTCTGTGGCCAGGCGGGATAAACGCGTTCCGCCTGGCCGGTTCTGACCTGGTTCACCATCCCTTCGGCTGCAGACAGTGAGCACTCTCTTTTCTGTTAGCGGTAACGGGCATCGACGGCCTTCCACCTCGGCATGCGCACAGGCCGGATGTCCGCAGTCATGCCGTTCCTGACACCTGGAGGCACGCTGGCCTGGCGACGTCCATGGTTCGGCGCATTCGCTGATGTACTGAGAATCAGCGGCAGGCGGTTTGGGTTGAAGCGGCAGGAAGATTCCCTCTGGGTGGTGTTGATTTCGCTGTGTGCGCTGACCACATTACTCGGCCTGTACATCCTGCGCAGTCTGGATGACAACCGCCTTACAAGTTGGTGGTGGGTCTTTGACAGCATCGCGCCGTTCGCATTTTTCCTGATGCTCGTGGCCGGTATTTTGTTGGCATACGGGATTTCGAGGCTGTCTTTGCGTGGTCGGGCTGCGGTGCCGTTGCTGTTCATGGCAGCGTTTCTCATTACGGCGGGTCTGTGGCAGCAGCCGGAGGTCATCGTTGATGCTGCAAGACACTTCATGCAGGCCAAGTACCTCGAGCTCCACGGGATTGGGTATTTCCTCATGGCATGGGGCAACGACATTCCGGCATGGACAGACTTGCCGCTGGCACCGCTCATCCACGGGCTAATCTTCCAGGTCTTCGGTGAAAGCCGGGTTGCCGTGCAGGTTTTCACGAGCCTTCTGTTCTCGGGCACGGTGGTACTGACCTATCTCATTGGAAAGACACTGTGGTCCAGGGATCTCGGCCTGTATGCAGGCATGCTACTGCTCGGCATGCCCTATCTCCTGACTCAGGTGCCACTGATGATGGTCGATGTGGCGGCGATGTTCTTCCTGACACTGGCCGTATTCACGACCGTCACAGCCGTCGCCCGCGGCGGCCCGGTGCTCTGCGTGATGGCAACTGTTGCGATAACCCTGGCAATGCTGGCGAAGTACTCGAACTGGCTGATGCTGAGCGTTGTGCCCATTATCGCGCTGGTTCATGCACGACTGGGTTGGAAGGTCGTTTTCCTGCGTGCGGCGGCAGTGGCGGCGGGTGTGCTGGTGCTAATGGGCATCTTCCTGTACGCGAAGTTCGACGTCGTCGCCGGGCAGATCAGTTTGCTGCACAGCTATCAGGTGCCCGCTCTCGGACGCTGGGGGGAATCTCTGTTGTCCACGTTCTTTTTCCAGATCCACCCGTTTGTAACTCTCGCGGCCGTTCTCTCCGTGTACCTCGCAGTAAAGAAGAAAGACGTAAAATACGCGATCATCGGCTGGATGTTGCTCGTCGTGATGGTTCTGGATTTGCGGCGGATTAGGTACATGCTGGTGGTGTTGCCCATGCTGGCACTGATGGCCGCCTACGGGCTGGAAACTATAAAGTGTGTCGAATACAGGAAATTCATCGCGGCCAATGCGGTAGTCACTGCTGCCTTGATTGTCGCCGTCGGCTATTTCCCTTTCTTCCAGAGTACGAGCGCAAACAACATCAAGCAGGCCGGCGAGTACCTCGATTCGATCCACGCGGGCACGGCAGAAGTCCATGTGCTTCCCCAGACAACGTCTTCGGTGAATCCTGCAGTGGCAGTGCCCATGCTGGATTTATTCACCGACCAGCAACTCGTCTACCACGCGGATATGGGCACTGCGCATGCAGCACAGGCGATTGCTGAACTGCCCTGGCGATGGACCTGGGAGGTGGGCAGTCCAGAGTATCTGCCGCCTGCCGGAACCAGCGGCCCGGCGCCGACTATAGTGGTTATCCAAAGCGAAGCGAATCAGCCGGTTCCGGATTATCTGGCGAAGCGTATTGATGGTTATAACCTCCAGAAAGAATTTACAGAAACGAGTCGTGTATTCAGGTTCAGGACAATCGTAAGGATTTATCGGCGGGCATAGCCCCGGTTTTCGCCGCGCGTAGAAAGTCTCATAGATAAGGAGGAAAAGTCGATGCAACAACAAGTCGCAAATGTGGCTACTGCCGAGACTGCAGTGGCCAAGATGACACTGGAAGAGGAGGCAAAAAGAAAAAAACGGCTCTGGGCCCTGGGCCTGCTTGGGTTTTTCGCGATTGTCAGCGTCGGGACCTTTGCCTACAACGAGTACTACATCTATCTCTCGGTGTACCTGTGGTTCGGAATGATCTACGGGATGTGCCTGCAGTACGGGAGATTCTGCTTCTCGTCAGCATTCAGGGATCTCTTTGCCATCAAAGTCCCGCGGATGCTCGTCGGGATCGTCATCGCAACCTTGCTGTTCGGGGCAGTTTCTGCGCCGATTACGGCGATCGGGCTGAGCACCTTCCATGCGGCGCCGGTCAGCAGCCATGCGATTATCGCCGGTGTGTTCTTCGGCATCGGTATGGTGATCGCCGGCGGCTGTGCCTCGAGCTCGCTGTACAAGACCGGCGAGGGCAACATGAACGCGCTCATCGTGATTCTGTCCCTCAGCCTCACGCAGGCGCTGTTTGCCGACGTCGGCGGCTGGGCCAACAACTTCGTGCCGGAAGCCTGGACGCAATCGGCGGCCGCGAGGGGCCTGCCCGCATCGATCAATGTGACTGACGGCTGGGTGGACCAGTATCTCGCCGGCTACGTCTGGAACCAACCGGCAGTGACCTATGCGGAAGTGCTGGGCATGTCGAACGCATCGGTCTCGGGTGCCTTCGTGGGCAACCTGCTGGTGGGCATCGTGGTGCCCGCAAGCTTGCTGCTCGCCGTGGTCTACGTCCTTTACTGGCGCAAGGGATACCGCAGGAAACAGCAGAAAGCAGGCAAAGACGTTTCGGGCTTTACCGGCGAATTAGCCGGCTACTGGTCAATGATCATCGCGAACAAGCGGACCGCCATTGCCGGGCTGATCCTGGGTATCGCCTGTGCACTGCACATGCTGGTGATTCAGGGTTTGCGCGTCAAGTTCGGCTTCAAGAATGCCGGGGTGTTGCTCGAGCGAATTGGCTGGGACTTCGGCCTGTCTGTTCAAGGTACCGTCTTTGATCCGGGTTACTGGTACGTGACGACCCAGGAGGCACAATGGGTTGGCTGGACGCTACAGAAAATGGGTGTCGAGAACCTGGACAACATCTATTTTGGATTCGTGAACGGCATTCCGAACCCGGCGATCAATCCGGCCGACTGGATGTCGTTTGCGCTAATCGGTGGCGCGGCGATCATCGCGCTCTACCATAACGAGTTCAAGTTCAAGAAGCCGACCTGGGAGACTGCCATGTGGTCAGTCATCGGTGGGGCGTTCATGGGCATCGGCGCCAGGCTAGGACTCGGGTGCAACGTGGGCGCATTCTTCGTGCGGGTTGCCAACGGTGACTGTTCGGGATGGTTGTTCGGCCTGGGAATGGCGGGCGGGGCCTATATGGGAGTCAAGTTCTTCAACTGGTGGACAGAGAGAAAGCTCGCCAAAGAGGCTGAAGCATGTGGTTTATAACGTGGTTGTGACAATACAGAGGTATCGACAATGGGTATGACATTTGAAAAGAAAGAAGAGGGGCGTTATGTACTGAACGTCAACGGTTATGTGTGTCCGCATCCGCAGATATACACCAAAAAAGCACTGGAGAAGCTGGGCTCAGGCGATTTCCTGGAGCTTATTTTCGACAATCCGTCATCCGGCGAATCCATCGAGGCGATGATAGAAAATGACGGCAACGAGCTGGTGGAAAAGAAGACAGAGAGCGGCCAGTTCGAATGGCTTATTCAGAAGGCATAGCCCTGCGAGGCTGTTGCCGATCGCGCATTGGCGGACCGTTTTTTTCAGCATAATCTATTTAAGAGAAGAGGGTCGTTATGAAGAGTGATCTGTGGATTGTTTTTGCAGTGACCGCCGGGTTTCTGGGTTTCCAAATGGGCTATGCTTTGCCGCCGATGCAAGAGGTCGGCCTCTCGGCCTTTGGTCACGGCGATAAGCACGTCGAGGAATCCGCCGAGGCCGATGCCGCAATGGAGCAATTCAAGGAACTGGAAAATCTGATGAAATAACCACAGCGCCGGTCAGTGTGCCTCAGGCGTGACTGATCATCCGGCGTGTCTGAGTGCGTAGGAGAGGGGAGACCAGGAAATTGTCGAATATATATCTTCGAACAGCAATAACAGTCGGCGCGTTTGTCGTGGCCTTTATGCTGGGCTACAGCATGTCGGCGCGTACGGGGACCGAACCCGGGTATTTCGGGGCAGTGGAAACCGGAGCCTATGGCGCGGCAGAGGCGTCCGACAAGGTCGAAGGCATATCCGCTGAGGACGCGGACTACTACAAGTCCCTGAGCACGGAATAGCCCGAGGTGATGCGATTGGTCAGTCACCGGATGGTCCCGATGAGACAGGTCTGCCATGCGGACCGGCGGGCCTGATCCGGCCTACGCCATGTCAGGAACCAGGCCCAACGGCGCTTGGGGGATATTCGTTGCGTGGGTAATGCGCGGGTCGGGACGTAGCCGATCAGGCCTACCGCTATGGATGTTCTAAACAGGCAATTCAAAGACGTTGTGATCCTCGGGGGTGGCCCCTCGGGCCTGTCGGCAGGCCATGTGCTGTCCGAATCCGGGAGTAATGTGCTCGTCATCGAGCGCCAGGCGTGCGTCGGTGGTCTCGCCAAGACCATCGAGCACCACGGATTCAGATTTGACCTGGGTGGTCACCGGTTCATCACCGGCAACAGGCAGCTGGAGGCACTGGTCAGAGAGGTTCTCGAGGGTGATCTGCTGGTGGTCGAGCGCTCCAGCAAGATCCTGCTCGACGGCAAGTTCTATGATTACCCCATATCTGTCCGCAATGCCCTATCCCGGCTCGGTCTGCGCACGTCGATCAGGCTAGTCGCGGACTATCTGTGGGAGCAGATACGCAAGCACTTCACAAAGACCCCGATCATATCGCTCGAAGACTGGGTGGTGCGACACTTCGGGCGCTCTCTTTTCGATGTGTTTTTCAAGGAATACAGCGAGAAGGTCTGGGGTGTACCATGCGACAGAATCGCCAAGGAATGGGTCGCCAAGAGAATAAAGGGCCTGTCCCTGGGGGTGGCCATAAGGGGGGCGTTTTCACGCGCCGAGTCTCGGCGCCTGCGGACACTCGCGAACCAGTTTCTCTACCCGCCGCTGGGTATAGGGCAGATCTGCGACAACCTCCAGCTGCGGATAGACCAGACCGGTCAGGTGGTGACCGATACGAGTGTGATCGGAATCAACCACAAGGACAACGAGATCCAGAGTGTCATGGTACAAAATGCCGGCGGCATTCATGAGTACTCGGGCAGTGAATTCATATCCAGCATACCGTTGACGGTCATCGTCCAGCTGCTCAATCCGCAACCGCCTGTCGAGGTCCTGCAAGCGGCGGCCAGCCTTCGGTTCAGGGACCTCGTCGTAGTCACGGTGATGCTCGACCGGGAGCGCGTGACCGACCAGACCTGGATGTACATTCCTGACCGGGACGTACCCTTCGGCCGAATCCACGAACCGAAAAACTGGAGTGCCCGGATGGCACCAGAGGGCAAGACCCACCTGGTAGTCGAATATTTCTGTTTCAGTGGGGACGCCATCTGGACGGCGACGGACACGGCGCTCGAGCAGCGCACGGTCCGCGAGTTGAACCGGATGGGCTTTATCGAACCGGACGAAGTATTCGACAGTGCCGTGCTGAGGATCCCGAAGGCCTATCCGCTGTTCGAGGTGGATTACATCCAGAAACAGAAATGTATCGTTGATTATTTCGACCGCTTTTCCAACCTGGAACTGGTTGGAAGGGGAGGACAATTCGAATACTACAATACCGATCACGCCATGGAGTCCGGCATCGCTGCAGCGGAAGCCGTACGGGGCCGCCTTGCGCTCCCGTTCGTCGTTGAAACTCCGGCGCTGGTGTCGTAGCCCGGGCTTGACCATGAAGTGTGTACTGATACATCCCGCCTGGTCTCCCGCGGAGATCTTTCCGGCCAAGACGGTCTCATCGCAGATCAACTACTGGCAGCCGCTCGGCACGCTCTATGTAGGTGCCGCGCTGCTCGAGGCAGGACACGAGGTTGAGTTCCTGAACGGTGCGTTCATGACCCACGAGGCGATCATGGCGCGTATCGAGGAGATTCGTCCGGAGTTTGCCGGCCTTTACTCGACGACCTTTGGTTTTCCGAAAGCGATCCGTACGGCAAAAGCGCTCAAGCAGATCGACAGGGACCTGTTTGTGTGTGTTGGCGGCCCCTATCCCATGGCCATGAAGAGCCAGTGCCTGGAGCGTGACGGGGAAAATTTCGATGCGGTGGTCACCGGCGAGGCTGAACTGGCGATCGTCGAGCTGCTCGAGCGGCTGACGGGGGGCAAGAGCCTTAACGGTCTGGCGGGCGTGGACTACAGGCAGGGTACGGAGATCTTCCGCAACCCCCCCCGGGCGCTGCTCGAAGACCTCGACAGCCTGCCATTCCCGGCCCGGCACCTGCTCGGCGACAAGGCGCACTATATCCCGCCGCCGGGACAATACCGGCGCAAGCCGGTTACCACCCTGATCACGTCACGGGGCTGCGACAGGCGCTGCATCTTCTGTTCCCAGGCCGACAAACAGCGCCAGTATGGTAGCCGCGGGATCCGGTTTCGCGGCGTAGATAACGTCCTTCAGGAAATCGAACTGTGCCTCGCCCAGGGCTATCGGGAGATCAAGTTCATCGACGACTCGTTTGCCGCCAACTACGATCGGGCCATGGAGATCTGTCGGGAGATAAAGCAACGCAAGCTCGATTTCACCTGGTTTGCCTCGGCCAGTGTGAATCAGGTGGATAAACCGCTGTTACAGGCAATGAAAGACGCCGGCTGCTGGGCAATCCTGTTTGGGGCGGACAGCGGTGTACAGAAGACACTCAATTCGCTGAGGAAGGCAACCACGCTGGATATGATCCGACACGATGTCAGATTGGCGAAACAGGCCGGTATCCGCGTGAGCACCCCGTTTATCTTCGGCGCGCCGGGCGAGACCTTCGAGGACGGCCTGAAGACGATCGACTTCGCCGTGGAACTCGACGCCGATTTTGCCAACTTCCATTCGCTCACGCCGTTTCCAGGCACACCGTTATACGACAACCTCGAGAAATACGGGAGTGTCCTGGAGAGCCTTTCGGATCGCACCTATCAGTCAGCCGCGTTCGTGCCCTATACGATGACGCGCGATGAAATCCTCAAGCTGCGCCAGATTGCGTTTCGGCGTTTCTATACCCGGCCGAAGTTTATGTTGCGACGGCTGCTGCAGATGCGCTCCTGGCATGACCTGCAGAGCAACCTGCAGGGTCTGCAAAGCCTGTATCAGCTCTGGGCCACGCGAAATTTGTTTCACGGCTGGAAAGGCAAGGCAGGTACGCACGAAATTGCCGGGCAAAGTGCTGATAAATAACACCACGGAAATCTGACCCTTCTCATACATGAAAACAGGAGACCTGACACGATGAAGATTCTGTTCGAGGTTTCATCCGGTGACGCGGCCAATGTGCTGGTGCCACTGGCCCGAGCCTGCGACCGCAATGCGGTGATCTGGAGCTGCTTTTTTACCGGTGACGGGGTCAAGACCCTCGCCCGTGACGACGTCCTCGCGACCGTCGCGGGGGCCGTGAAGGCAGCGGCCTGTGAAGTCTCCTGGGAACGCCACATGGGGGATCAGCCCTGCCCCGTGGAGATCGGCAGCCAGACCAACAACAGCGCCATGGTCGGTGATTTCGATAAGGTAATAAGCCTCTAAGCTCATCAGCCTCCAGGGAGACGCTCGATGGTACAGAAAAAATCAATACTGATGCTGGGACGCCGGGACCCGACAGAGGCCATGCGCGTCGCTGCGGGCCTGACGATCTTCGGTCATATGCTGAGTGTGGTGTTCCTGGTGCCGGTACCGGATACACCCGAGAATATCGAGATGGCGGAGTTGCTGGAGTTCTCGGATATCGAATCGAAGACCACTTTGCCCGATCAAACATTGCCGCATATCGGGGCAGATGCCCTTGCAGCCGCCGTCCTCGCGGCGGACGCGGTCATCAACATCTAGCTTGCATTTCTCACGAGATTGACGAGCCCTCGCTTGTTCTTTGAACCCACAAGACATTTTCTTCAATCGGAAATACACATGGTTATTCCACTCCTTCAGAAGATGCCTTGTGAATCCAAATCCCTGCGCGATCATCTCGCCACCCCGTGAGAAATGCGGGCTAGACACAACAGCAACAAGAAGGATCCATTATGAACATCATTGTACTGAACACCGGCCTGTTTCCAGAGACAGGCGTACTCGAGGATGCACTTGCGCAGTTTGGGCCCGAGCACGAGGTTTCCCGGTACGACACAAACGCTGGGCTTGCCGATGACGACTGGGACCGCATCGTGCAGGCATTGGTGTCCGCCGACCGGGTCATAACCCTCTGACGGACATAGCAGCATCCACATTGGCACATCCGATATACGCCCCGGTCCGCCTGGGAAAACCATGGAGCACAAATCGCGCGAGTGGCCTTGTGGTTTCCATCCCGCCGCCCATGGCACAGCGCCACCACCATGTCATAACAATCGAATAAACAGGAGTTAAGCATGAAGACACAACGCATTCTCGCACCGGTTGACGGCTCAGAAATGTCACGTTTTGCGCTCATGGAGGCCGATGTGCTGGCTTCGCAGAGCGGTGGCGCATTGACCCTGATGTTCGTGCATGAGCCGGCAACGGTTCATCTCATGGATGATGAATTTCCGGAACCTGTGGATATGACAAATGCCTTGCTGGCGACGGCGCGAAATTGTATGCAGAAATTGGTTGCCACGCTGACTACACCCGTGGCAAACCGGCACATTGTCATTGAGCGCGGCTCGCCAGCACAGACGATTGTTGATCACTCCAGGAAGTATGACCTGATCGTCATGTCAACGCACGGGCACACGGGGATGAAACACCTCCACCTCGGCTCGGTGGCGGAGCGTGTGGTCCGTGGTTCGCACTGCGATGTGCTTGTAGTCAAGCAGCCAAGTGACACAACCGATTGAGCCGACTGGCGGCAATCCGCTGAGCCTGGATAGCGGGCATCAGGCACTATGATGTGCTGCGCGGGCGAACACCTGACTGTTTATCAATAGCCGCGCATGGCTGACCTTGTCTCGATCATCATCCCTGTCCGAAACGGTGAAGCCACAATAGCACGTTGCCTGGAAGCAGCATTTGCCTCGCGCTACGAGCGCTTCGAAGTGATCGTCGTCAATGATGGCTCGGATGACCGCACAGCCGAGATAGTAAAGACCTTCCCTTGCACGCTCGTTCAGCTGCCCGGGCCCTGCGGGGCGTCGAGGGCACGCAATTCCGGTGCCAACCACAGTCGCGGGGATATTCTGTTCTTTACCGATGCGGATTGCCTGTTGAACGAGGATACCCTCGTGATTGCCATCACCGCCCTGACCGCAGCGGGCCGGGACGTGGTATTGGGTGGAACCTATACGGTGCAGCCGGCTGACGACCGTTTCTTCAGTGCATTCCAGTCGGTCTTCGTCAATCACGCCGAAAGCCGGGATTGCGACAATCCCGACTACATTGCGGCACATGCCATGGTGCTGTACGCGGACACATTCGAGAAAAGCGGGGGATTTGCCGAGGACTTTCTGCCCATACTCGAGGATGTCGACTTCAGTCACCGGTTGCGAAGAACCGGGCATCGACTCATTATGAATCCCGGGATTCAGGTCCGGCACCTGTTCGATTATTCCCTGCTGGGGTCGGCCTGCAATGGTTTCAGAAAATCCAAATACTGGACTATCTATTCCATACATAACGGGGATTTGCTCGCGGACTCCGGAACGGCCTCGCGGGCATTAAAGCTCGATGTGTTGGCTCTGTTCGGCAGCATCCTTGCGGCAGTGCTCGCCCTAAGTACCGGGAATTCGTGGTTCTCCGTTATCATTGCAGTGCTGATGGCGCTGAACATCACTGTGAATCGCGAACTACTGCGGGGCTTCTACCGGGCCCGGGGGATTGCCTTTGCGTTCGCGGCTTCGATCTACTACCTCCTGGTCTACCCCCTGGTGGTCGGCGCGGGCGGCCTCGCCGGGGTACTGAGCTACCGCCGCTATGCCGGGTTGCTGGAGGCCGCCGGCTGATGTCCTCGCTGGTGCGACATGCAGGATCGATCCTCTGGAAACGGCGGCCCGTTCATCTGACCTTTTTCCTGACTCGCAAGTGCAATGCCCACTGCCCGTTCTGCTTTTACCTGAAGAGCCCGGATAACCCGCACACCGGGGCGCCGGAGCTGTCTCTCGATGAGATCGAGCGCATCTCCCGGTCCCTGGGCAGGTTGTTGTGGCTCGCCTTCTCGGGTGGCGAGGTCTATCTGAGGAAGGACCTGGTCGAGGTAAGCAAGCTGTTCTACGACCGAAACAGGCCTGCCGTCATGCTGTTTCCGAGCAACGGCATGCTGCCCGATCTGATCCATGATCAAACGGAGCGGATTGCGGCGTATTGCAGCAGCAGTGTCGTCGTCGTCAAGCTCTCGCTCGATGGTGTCGGCACTGACCATGACACGTTACGCAACACCCGCGGCAATTTCGACAAGACCATGCAGACCTATGCGCGCCTGCAGGGCCTCCTCGAAGCCTATCCGAACTTCGAACTCGGCTTCAATACCGTCCTCACTGCGCAGAACCAGGACAAGGTCGAAGAGCTCATCGACTTTGTCGGTGGTCTGGACAAACGCACCACGCACACTCTCTCGATGGTGCGCGGGAACCTGCTGGACAACGGCTACAAGCAGGTCGATCCCGAGAATTACCGCAGCGCGGCAGAAATACTGGCAAGTCGCCTCAGGGATCGGACCTCCGGCATTCACCGGTTCAAGGGAGCGCGTCTCAAGGCAGCACAGGACGTACTGCAGCGCCGGTTTATTCACCAGACGCTGATCGGTCAGGACAGGACACTGCCCTGTTACGCGGGGAAGCTGAACCTGGTGCTAACCGAATCGGGCGAGGTGTTTCCCTGCGAGATCCTTCCGCAGAGCCTCGGCAACGTGCGCGACCATGACTACGACATCATGCAGGTGACCCGTTCAGAGAAGGCAATGGAGATCCTGCGTTCAATATCCACCAGCAACCCGCACTGCCGGACCTGTACCCACGAATGCAACTACATCACGAATATCCTGTTCAATCCCGCGATGTATCCCGCGTTGATTACGGAGTATCTTCGGCTTTAGAAATAATAAAGCGCCCTACTCGCCAAGGATGGGGAAGGGAATTTTCTCAAGTAGCGTAACTAACTGATAATCAAAGAAAACACAGATGGTTTGGATCCCTCCCTCTGCGCACATTTGAAAGGCCCAAGCGGGCCCGGGATGCGCGGCGGTGTGTCCTTCTCAGCCATACAGCGCGGCGTCTGTGTCTGTCCTGCTCTCGGCAGGATCAAACCAATAGCAGAGTAAGCGAGTAAGATACCCCGGAGGCCTGTTTGGTTGAGCGGATGAGGGATATGGAGCCGGAATTTTCACCATCAACTGTGCCGGTGCGCGCGCGTGTCGCCTGGTACGCGCTCGCGATATTCCTGAGTTCGGCTTGCCTCATGGTGCTGGAGATCGCCGCCGGGCGGCTGCTGGCACCCTACATCGGCGTATCGCTGTACTCCTGGACTGCCATCATCGGCGTGGTGCTGGGCGGCTTGTCGCTGGGAAACTGGTTGGGGGGTGTGTGGGCGGATCGCGGCGGCAGCGGGCAATCGGCCGGCATGGTGCTCGGGGTCGGCGCGCTGTCTTGTCTAGGCATCCTGCTGCTGATGACCCTGATCGCGCCGCCCCTGCAGCGCAGCGAACTGGGTCTGCTGACAATGAGCTTCCTGTTCGTGGCGGCGCTGTTCTTCCTGCCCGCCATGCTGCTCGGCGTGGTGACGCCGCTGCTGACTACTCTGGCGCTGCGGCTGGATGCGCGCACCGGGCACATCGTCGGCATGATGCATGCACTGGCGGCACTCGGCAGTATCGTCGGCACGTTCGCGACCGGTTACCTGTTCATCCAGTATTTCGGTACTTACAGCGTGATAATCGGCACCAGCGGGGTGCTGGGTCTGCTGTCGCTGGCCTTCCTGCTGCGTGCGCGCTGGGCGCTGCTGGGGCTGGCCATTCTCGCTGTCGCGATGGCGGGCTGGACCCAGGTGCGCGGGGGGTTCCTGCAACCCTGTGATCGTGAGAGCAGCTATTTTTGTATCCGTGTTGTCGACATGTCCGACGAGGTACCGTTCGGGCATGCGCGTGGCATGGTGCTCGATCATCTGTTACACGGTATCAGTCACGACACCCGGCCGGAGCTTCTGCTTGCGCCCTATACCCACCTCATGGATGAACTGATCGCCGCGCACCTCGGTGACAGGCAACGGCCGCCCGCTTTTTTCTTCGCCGGCGGCGGTTCCTATACCCAGCCGCGCGCCGTGCAGGCGCGTTATCCCGGTGCACGGATCGTGGTGGCCGAACTGGACCCGCAGGTCACGGCGGTGGCGCAGAGCGAACTGTATTTCGAGCCTGGCGATGTGCGCATCATTCATTCCGACGCGCGCCGCGTGCTGCAGCAGTTGCACGGCCACAGCTTCGACGTGATTGTCGGGGACGTATTTCATGATATCGCCGTCCCGTTCCACCTGGTAACACGGGAGTACGCCGAGCTGGTGAAGTCGCGGCTCGCACCGGATGGGCTCTATACCCTCAATGTGGTTGACGTGTATCCCGATCCGAGACTGGTCAAGAGCATGCTGAAAACGCTGCGCCAGGTATTTGGCGAGGTGCGCGTCTGGACCGAGGCCTGGACGTCGCCGGACTCGCGCGTGACCTATGTGATCTCGGCCGGTGACACGCACACGGCGCCCCCGCGCGTGCATGCGATGCGTGGACCGCAGCGCGAGTGGAGCGATGTGACGGAATTACTGGCAGGGCAGGGCACGCCACTGTCCGCACTGCCGCTACTCACCGATGACCATGTACCCGTGGAGCGTTTGCTTTCCAGGCTGATTTTCACCGAGCTGGGGCGCTAGGTTCCGAACCCTCGACAAGCTCTAAGCGCTACGCTGGTAGGTGCCGACGAGTTCGACCTGTTCCAGGATATGCCCCTCCATGGCGCGCAGGAGGTCTGATTTGTCCGGTTTGCCAAGATCCGGAAGTGTGGTATCCAGGGCATACAGCTTGAAGAAGTAGCGGTGCCGCCCGACCGGCGGGCAGGGACCACCGTAGCCGGTCCGACCCCAGTCATTGACGCCTTCCCCGGTGCCCGCAGGCAGGGCGTCCCGGCCCGTCGCCTGTTCCAGTCCGTTGGCGGCGGGCGGAATGTTGTACAGTACCCAGTGCACCCAGGTCGTTCGGGGTGCGGCCGGATCCGGTGCATCCGGGTCATCAACGATCAGGGCCAGGCTCTGCGTGCCTGCCGGCAATCCCGACCAGGAGAGGTCCGGCGAGATATCCCGGTCGTCACAGGTGTAAGGAGGGGGTATCTCACCGTTATGTTTAAACGCCGTGGATGCGAGCTTAATGGTCATGGCAACCTCCGCTTGTCACTGGCAGTGTGGGCACACCGTCCTCATAATGTATTCTAGTCCATGATGGCTGGCCCCCAATTAACCGCTTTCATATGGGAAATGAGTATTACGGTGTCGGCAAACCCGTTGATGAGGCAGACTGTATCCCTGAAAACACCGCTATCGGAGGCTTGCAGGATATGAATCCGGATCTTTTTTCACCGCTCACGGCAGGTCGGCTGGTTCTGCCGAATCGTATCGTCATGGCACCCCTGACCCGTAATCGCGCTGCCGAGGGTAATGTGCCGCAGGCCATGAACGTGGAGTACTACCGGCAGCGCGCCACGGCCGGGCTCATTATCACGGAAGCCACCCAGATTTCACCGCAGGGCGTGGGCTACCCGGCGACACCGGGTATCCATAGCGAGGCGCAGGTCGCGGGCTGGCAGAACATCACCCGGACCGTGCATGAGGGTGGCGGTCGTATCTTCCTGCAACTCTGGCATGTCGGCCGTATTTCCCATCCCTCGCTGCAGCCCGACGCCGCGTTGCCGGTGGCGCCTTCGGCCATCAGGCCGGACGGGGAAGCCGTGACCTCTGAAGGCATGCAGGCCTTCGTGACACCCCGGGCACTGGACCTGGATGAAATCCCGGCAATCGTGGAGCAGTACGCACAGGCCACACGGAATGCGCTGCGGGCCGGTTTTGACGGTGTCGAGATACACGCCGCGAACGGTTATCTCATTGACCAGTTTCTGCGCGATGGCAGCAACCACAGGACAGACGCGTACGGCGGCAGCCTGGAGAACCGTGCACGCTTCCTGCGGGAAGTGACCACGGCCGTCTGTGCCGTCATCGGGGCGGACCGGGTCGGGGTGCGGCTTTCCCCGGAAAACAGCTTCAACGACATGCACGACAGCAACCCGCAGGCGACGTTTAACCATGTCGCCGGCCTGTTGAGTGGATTCGGCCTGGCCTACCTGCACGTCCTCGAGAGCGACATGATCACAGGCGAGCGTTCCATCGACTATAGCCAGATCCGCGCCGCCTTCGGGGGCAATTACCTGGCGAATTGCAAATACGACCTGGCGCGGGCACAGCAGGCCATTCAGTCAGGTGCGGTGGATATGGTGGCCTTCGGCACCTTGTACATCGCCAATCCGGACCTGGTTGAACGCTTCAGGAAGGGTGCCGCGCTCAATACCCCAAACCCGGATACCTTTTACGGCGGCGATGAACACGGCTACACCGATTACCCCTTTCTGGATCAATAGACCGGTAGTAACGCGCTCCCTGCTGCCGCGTTAGTCCCACCGCAGCCGCAGCGCGGTGTTTTCCGCTCGCTCGACCCGCGCCCCCAGCGGACGGCTCTCCCGGTCCAGCACCGCTCTCAGCCAGTCGCTGTCCTCGGCGACGGTACGGTTGAGGCGGAACTTCCTGCGTTGCATCGGGATCATCTCCAGGCGCCGCAATTCACCACTGCCACGGTCCAGCGTCACCAGGTAGAGCAGGGCGAGATCGATCCGGAACTCCTCGTGACCGCTGATGCCTTCATAGTCATCGATCAGGTCGCCACAGCCGTAGATGACGGGCCGGCCCCGGTAGACCTCGATGCCGAGGGGGTGATGCGAGGAATGGCCGTGAATCAGGTCCACGACGCCGGAGTCGATGAGTGTCCGGGCAAACCGGCGGTGTTCCGCCGGGATCGGATAGCCCCAGTTGCCACCCCAGTGCAGGGAGACCACCACCACGTCGCCGGGTTGCCGGTGTGACCCTACGGTATCAGTGATGTCGCTGATTGTGCGATCTGTAAGATCCGGCAGCAGGTTGACACCCGGCTTGCGGGCCGTGGCTGCCCAGGCCATGGGGATGCCGCTGCTTGGCAGGCCCCAGGCGAACACCAGCACCCGGCTCACTCCCGGCAGGACAAAAGCCGCCGGCAGCTGCGCCGCCGCCCGGCTCGGACCTGCACCCACGGTCGTCAATCCGGACCCGCTCAGGCTCGACAGGGTCTCCTCGAGCCCCGCATACCCCCAATCCAGGACGTGGTTGTTGGCCAGCACGCAGCAGTCGATTGCGGCGGCGCTGAGGCAGGGGATGTTGTCCGGGTGCATACGGTACTGGATGCCCTTGCGTGGCCAGGGTTCACCCCGGCGGGTGACTGCCGTTTCCAGATTGATGATGCGTACATCGGGCGCCGCTTCATCGAGGACCGTCAGCGCGTCCCCCCAGATATAGGCGAAGTCCACCGCCCGGGGAATCGGGCCATTGGCCCGCTCGGCCAGGTGTAGATAATCCTGCGCCGAGCGGCTGTAGGGTTCGAAGATGCGCGGGTCACCGGGATGGGGCAGTACCTGGTCGATGCCGCGGCCCGTCATGACGTCACCGGCGAGGAACAGGGTGACTGTATCCGCTGACATCCGTTCCGGTTGCATGGATTGTTTCGGCATGGTCAGGCCTGCGCGCGGCAGCGCCGCAGCCAGCGGCGCGAGTGTGGAATACTTGATGAAGTCCCTGCGTTTCATCGGGTTGCCGCAAAGTGATCAAGACATAGTACAACCAACGGCTTAATGGAAATTATAGCAGTGATTCGCTGATGGCCGCCCGGCGCACGGGGTTTACAGATTGGAGCAAACCTGCATGGCGCAACGGGGAAAAAAGGAAAAAATGGAAGTGGTTTTGTCTTCACAGGGGCCGGGATTAAGGGTCTGTTTCGGGTCGAATGAACAGGCCATTGCCTTTACCAGCTATCCTTATCAACCCTGTCATTGATACGATATGGCTCTCATGCACGCCACCTGCGTGACCAGTCGAAACACGGAGCAAGAAGCCATGCCAGACCATACCGCCTTCAAGGCGCTTTCACCCACAACACTCGCCGATGTGACGGGTCGTGCCCGCGTCATGGACATCGGCATCCGGCCCATGTGGCAGCCGATCCCGCGCATTGCCGGGCCGGCCTACCCGGTGGAGTGTGCACCCGGTGACAACCTGATGCTGCATGCTGCCATCTATCGTGCTCCGCCCGGTTCGGTCATCGTGGTGCAGGCGGGGGATATTGATTACGCCGTTTCGGGTGGCAATGTGTGTGCCGTGGCCCAGCGCCGCGGTATCGCCGGCTTCGTCATCGACGGTGTGATCCGCGACATCGCCGAGGTGCGGGAGGAGGGCTTTCCGGTGTTTGCGCGCGGCGTGATGCCCGTTCCCGGGGAAAAACACGTGCTCGGAATCCTGAACGGCATCGTGCGCTGCGGTGGGGTGGAGGTGGCGTCAGGGGATATCGTGGTCGCGGACGAGGAGGGCATCGTGGTGGTGCCGGCCGACGACCAGGACGCGGTCCTCGAGGCCGCGCAGGCGCAAGCCGCCCTGGACGCCGCCCGGACCCTGGATGAATGGGAGGCGGCGCATCACGCCCGGATCGAGGCAATCCTGCGCGACAAGGGTTTCAGCGACTAGCGCCAGGGGGCGGTACTGAACTCATTTGCGAATATGGACAGCGAGAAAGCCCCCGGCCGGGACTGAAGCCGGCAGGAGGCGTTCGACCACCTGTGCCATCCCGGAGCCGCCGGGCAGAAAGATGGCGTAGCGCAACTGCAGGCCGCGGGGTGGTGGTGCCAGGTCACGGGCCCAGGCACGGGCCCGCGCCGCGGTGTCCCAACGGGCGCCCCGGTAGCCGCCACGCTCGTGCTTGCGGCGATAGAGGAGACTCTGCCGGTTCAGCAGGCCCAGCACCACACCGTGCCGGCAGACCCGCCATAGCTCGCGCAATGCGGCAGCCGGTTCGGGTACGAAACACAGGCTGGTGACCGCTGCACAATAATCACAGGACGCATCGGCGAATGGCAGGGCCGTCATCGTGCCCTGCAGGTAACGGATTGTCGCATCCCGCTCGCGGGCGTAGGCGATTACCGCGGGATCGGGATCCAGCCCGGTGACGGCGAGTCCGGCACCTGCAAAACGGCGGCTAAAGTAACCCGTGCCGGAACCGGCGTCCAGCAGGCTGGCGCCGGCGGGTGGCTGCAGCAACTGCATCAGCAAATCGAACTCGGTGTCGCCGATCCAGCGGCCGCGCGGTGTGTGGTACCACGCCTCATAGCGCGCCGGCTTCACAGTACCGCTCACGCGTGCTTCTGGAGACCCCTAGAAACGGCCTAGAAAGTCGACCATGGCATCCACCACGTCCTCGGCATACAGGTCCCGGAAGTAATGGTCCGCGCCATCGATAGCGACATGCTCGACCTGGTCTGCGTTC
>JAOTTU010000137.1 GCA_029864225.1 Gammaproteobacteria bacterium
ACCAGTACCTTTTTTTCCATCAGTACATCGATAAGATCCTCGATGACCCGAATGGTTTCGGCGTCCGATGAAGACAGCTGGTTCCTGGCGGCTTCGAGAAAGGCGACCACATCAGGATGGTCGGCAGGCAGTTCCTCGCCGGTCCCTTCCCCGGCTTGCTCCGACAGGCCAATGATATCGCCGTCTTTATTCAGTTTCACGAATGGCATAGTCCTACCTTATCGACGCCTGGCAAATATCACTTTAATTCACAATCAGTTCCCTGCGTACCCGGTTACACTGCGAGGCCGTTAAATATGTGCAACCGGTAGCCGATGAACTCTCATGGAGTCCCGTTTGGAGTCCCGTTCAATCAACCGGCGCTATTATATTGACGCCGAATCACGTTGTATCCTTATGAATAATTTGGAATTATAGCCGAATTTGGGACACAGGACAGATAATGACACAAACCGGAACCGTACCCAAAGAGGCCTGGGATATCCCCGTTAACGGATCTACGCATGACGACCCGTTACTGGGCTGCCTGTTACTGATCACCAAGATCCTGCACGCACCCCGCTCCGCGGACTCACTGACGGCGGGCCTGCCGCTGGTCGACAACAAGCTGACACCGGAACTGCTGATCCGTGCCGCCAACCGCGTCGGGATTTCAGCGCGCATCGTCAAGCGCCCGCTCGACGAGATATCGAACCTGGTCCTCCCCGCCATCCTGCTGCTGAACAAGGGCGGCGCAACGATACTCGACCGGGTACTCGAAAACGGCAATGCCAGGTTGATCATGCCAGAGTCCCGGGAAGGCGTCACCGAGCAACCACTCGAGCAGCTGGCCGGTGAATATTGTGGCTATGCCATATTCCTGCAGCAGGAATACCGCTTTGACGAACGCACCCGGGACACCGTCATCACCCGGCCACGGCACTGGTTCTGGGACACCCTATCCGGGTCCTGGCCGATCTATGGCGAGGTACTGCTGGCCTCCCTGCTGATCAACCTGTTCGCACTGGCCTCACCGCTGTTCATTATGAATGTCTACGACCGCGTGGTCCCGAACCATGCGGTAGAGACCCTGTGGGTACTCGCCATCGGCGTTGCGACGGTGTTCAGTTTCGACCTGCTGATGAAGACATTGCGCGGCTATTTTGTCGATGTCGCCGGCAAACGCGCCGATATCATACTATCTGCGGCCCTGTTCGAGCGCGTCCTGGGCATCAAGCTGGCCGCACGCCCACCCTCGGTAGGCGCCTTTGCCAACAACCTGCATGAATTCGACTCCTTCAGGGACTTTTTCACCTCGGCCTCGCTGACCGCACTGATCGATCTGCCGTTCCTGCTGCTATTCATTCTCATCATCTGGCTGATCGGCGGGCCAATGGCATGGATACCCCTCACGGTCCTGCCGCTTTCCCTGCTGACCGGCTACCTGATCCAGCGCGCCCTGGCAGGCAAGGTACAGGAACTGCTGAAGCACGGCTCACAGAAACAGGCAACACTTGTCGAGACACTCACGGGCCTGGAAACCGTCAAGGGGCTGGGGGCGGAGAGCCCGCTGCAACGGCGCTGGGAAAAGATCGTCGGTAACATCGCCAACCTGGGGCTCAAGACCCGGTTTCTTTCATCCAGCGCAGTAAACATCACCGTGTTTCTGCAGCAAATGGCCACTGTCGCCGTGGTCATCTTCGGTGTCTACCGCATTTCCGAGGGCGAACTCAGCCTCGGTGGCCTGATCGCCTGCACGATTCTAACCGGTCGCGCCCTGGCGCCGCTGGCCCAGGTCGCGGGCACCCTGAGTCGCTACCATCATGCCAGGGCTTCCTATCAATCAACCAATTCGCTGATGGCCCTGCCGCTGGAACAGTCGACCGACAAGACCTTCCTGGACCGGCCAATCATCGAAGGCTCGCTGGAGTTCAAGAATGTCAGCTTCAGCTATCCCGGACAGCAGATTGAGGCCCTCAACGACCTTTCATTCAAACTCAAGGCCGGTGACAAGGTCGCGATCATCGGCCGCATCGGATCCGGCAAGAGCACCATCGAGAAGCTGATCCTGGGTCTCTATGAACCCGACTCGGGTGCCGTCCTGATCGATGGTACCGATATCCGCCAGCTGAACCCGGCCGATATTCGCCGCAATATCGGCTACGTACCCCAGGACACCACCCTGTTTTACGGGAGCGTCAAGGACAACATCACCCTGGGCATGCCCTATGCCGATGACCGCACCGTGCTGCGCGCCGCCGAGATCGCCGGGGTCACCGATTTTGTCAGCAAGCATCCGCTGGGTTTCGATCTTCAGGTTGGCGAGCGTGGCGAGGGACTGTCCGGCGGGCAAAGGCAGAGCATCGTGGCCGCCCGTGCCTTGCTCAGGGACCCGCCGCTCGTCGTCATGGACGAACCCAGCAATGCCATGGACAACACCACCGAGGTACTGTTCAAGAACCGGCTGTCCGCGTGGCTCGAAAACAAGACACTCGTACTGGTAACGCACAGGGCCTCACTGCTGAGTATGGTCGACCGGATTATCGTGCTCGACAACGGGCGCGTCGTTGCCGACGGCCCCAAGAAACAGGTCCTCGAGGCCCTCAAACAGGGTCAAATCCGGGTACCGAAATCATGATCAGCCGTCTGCGTAACCGCTTTTCCGCCCGCAACCACACCATCGGCAATGTCGAGATCTCGCGATTGCAGCGCGACGATGCCGGCTTCATGTCGGATGTCAACGCCGCGGTACTGATCGGGGCCAGTCGCAGCAGCCACATGATACTGGCAGCCACCGTGTTGTTCTTTTTCGTGGCCCTGATCTGGGCTGCGAATGCCAATATCGATGAAGTCACCCGCGGCGAAGGCAAGGTAATCCCTTCGGACAAGATCCAGGTCGTTCAGAACCTCGAAGGCGGTATCCTGAGCGAGATCCTGGTCACGGAAGGCGAGCTGATCGAGAAAGACCAGCCACTGTTACGCCTCGACGACACCCGTTTTTCTTCCACCTACCGCGAGACCCGGCTCAAGTACCTTTCCCTGCTGGCCAACTCTGCCCGCCTGACAGCAGAGGCAAATGACACGCCCCTGAAGATACCCGACCTGGTCTGGACGGAACGCGAGAAGCTGGCCAGGAACGTGGTTGCCCTGTACGAATCAAGAAAGAATGAACTGGACTCGAATATCGGCATCCTCAGGGATCAGGAGGCACAGACCAAGCAGGAACTGGCGGAACTGCGTGCCAGGATGAACAAGACTGCCCGCAGTTATGCCCTGCTGAAACAGGAACTGGACATGTCGGAACCACTCGCAGCCGAGGGCGCCATATCCGAAGTCGAGATCCTGCGGCTCAAACGCTCCACCAACGACCTCAGGGGGGAACTGGAAGCCACCCGGCTGGCCATACCCAGAATCCAGTCGGAGCTGGAGGAGATGCACAACAAGATAGAGGATCTGGATATCAGCTTTCGTACCCAGGCACGCAGCGAATTGAACGAGCTCCAGGCAGAGCTCTCGGGTGTCGAAGAAATCCTCCATAGCCAGGAAGACCGGGTCACCCGGACCGTAGTCCGTTCACCTGTCAGGGGTGAGGTAAAACAGATCAAGGTCTCCACCATAGGCGGGGTCATCCAGCCGGGGATGGATCTGCTCGAAATTGTCCCGCTGGAAGGCACTCTGCTGGTCGAGGCCCATGTCCGCCCGGCTGATATCGCCTTTCTGCGGCCTGACCAGGATGCCCAGGTCAAGCTGACCGCCTACGATTACGCAATCTATGGTGGAATCCCCGCTAAACTTGAGCACATCAGCGCCGATACAATCACTGATGAACGCGGTGACAGTTTCTTTCTGATCAGGGTGAGGACCGACAGGAACTACCTTGGACCAGCAGAAAATCCCCTGAAGATCATCGCTGGCATGACCGCCGTCGTCGATGTCATGACAGGTAAAAAGACCGTACTCGACTACCTGTTGAAGCCGGTTCTCAGGGCCCGGGAAATGGCCCTCAGGGAAAAGTAACCAGGAAGGATCTCGATTTTTTACAAGACCATGTCTAGCGCAACACAGGAAACCGGGGTTCGGGTACTTATCGCCAGTGACGATCAGGCCCTCACCACCAGAATGGCCCGCATTCTGGAAGCAAGCTGTTTCCTGAGCTATGCCCCTGCCTGGGCAGACGCGCTGAAATCCATCAAGCATCACCGGGAGCACATCCTGCTGCTCGACCCGGGGTTGATCCAGGGTGATCCAGGGCAATCCATTGCCGAGGTCTCGGCAGCATCACCGGCCACTCAGGTCATGATCATCGAAACACCCTCAAGACCCGGGATCGACCAGATCGCTTTCTTCAATGCCGGGGTGCATGGGTTCTGCAAGGACGACATATCCCCTGAGCTGATGAAAAAGGCTGTAGACGCTGTCATCAAAGGGGAATTGTGGATGCCACGCAGCCTGATCACGCGCATCGTAAACGAATACACTCTGAAAAGGCAGTCCGCAGCCACGCTCAGCGGGCAATCCGGCAAATCGGTCGAGTGCCTCACCCCCAGGGAGCTCGAGGTTGCGCGCATGGTCCACATGGGCGGTAACAACAAAACCATCGCCAGGAAGCTCAATATCTCGGAACGCACCGTCAAGTCCCACCTCAGCGCCATCTTTCGCAAACTCAACATTGAGAACAGACTCCACCTCGCCTTGTATTTCAATGAAATTGCTTGAAATCTTGGCAGGAATTGCGGAAACTTCCGGAATTATCTTTTCCAGTCCAATCGCTATACAGGGGAGTGTCTGCGATGCCCAATAAAGTACTGATCACCAGCCTGCTGGTCACCCAGTGGCTGTTCACCACAACCGGTGCTTCGGCCCAGTCTCTCAGGGAGGTTGTACAGGAAACCCTGGCCACCAATCCCGACGTGCAGATTGCCATCAGCCAGCGCAACGCGGTCGAACAGGAGATGAAACAGGCCAAGGCCGGCTTCTTCCCCTCTGCCGACATCAATGTCGGCCATGGCTGGGAGACCAGCAATAATCCGACAACACGTGACCGTGGAGATGGCACCAGCAATCTCGACCGCAGCGAGGCCGAGATCATCATCCGCCAACTGCTGTTCGACGGTTCCGCCACGGAAA
>JAOTTU010000138.1 GCA_029864225.1 Gammaproteobacteria bacterium
GTGCAAATTCCCTGTGCCGGTGATTGTTAATGAAGTCAGCCAGCTGTTCGATGGCGGGCTCGCCCAGCATGCCCATGACGGTAGACAGTTCCGGGAGCGCCCAGTCGTCATCACAGAGCCGATCAAACTGGTCAAGCAATGGAGCAATGGCCTGGCTGTTGCCCAGTTGTCCCAGGGTACGCCAGGCATGCAGGGGCGCCCAGACCTCGCTTGATTCACTGTCGGATTGATCGAAGGATTCATCCGCCACCAGTTCCAGCAGGGCCGGGATGTCCGCTTCGGTAAAGCCATATTGCAGATAATCTAGCCAGTCACTGCCCTGGTCAGCTTCGCCGAGTTTCAGCAGCAACCGGATCCTGTCCGTCATGGCCCTAATCAGGTTGCTGCTCAATCCGTCAACAAACGTCGGGTGAGCAACGTCTGCATGTCGCGCCGGCCATCGGCAATGAGATAAATATAAACGGTACGGCGTTCCACGCGGTAGATAATCCGGTAGGGTTTGAAGAATACCTCCCGGAACTCGCGGATACCCAGGGCAGACAGTTCTTTCGGATATGTACCCCGTTCAGGTAGCTCGGCCAGCTTTTGGAAGACTTCACTGATTCTGTCGAGCACATAGTCAGCGCGCTCGGGGGAGTCGTTTGTCGCAATCCAGGTGTCCAGCTCATCAAGGTCATTCACAGCATCCTGTGTGAGGAGAACCCTGTACGGCATTTAACCGGTCTCGCGTTTGCGTCGAACCTGCTTCAGTGCAGCTTTGGCTGACTGGACCTTGCCGGCCTCAATCTGACGGGTGCCCAGAGCGAGTATTTTCAGCAGCGCCAGCGTTTCCTGGGTTTGCTCGTAGCTGTGTACGTCCTGCATGACGGCACGCGCTTCCCCGTTTTGTGTAATGATCAGTGCCTCGCGTTGCTCATCGAGTTCGCGAATAACTTCCGCTGTATGGGCCTTGAGGTAACTGATGGGCTTGATCTGCGAGGACGGTTTCATGACGGTACCAAATCGATAGATAGCACCAAATATAGTCTGAATAGGGTACCACATCAAGCCGTCGCGGATGACGCACTGGTTCGGTGTCAGGCGGTTGTTTATGCGGGACTTTTTGTTCGTCACGCTATTTGCAGCCTTGATCAGGTTGTGCAACTCGGCCGCTGAATAGTGTGTCGTGATCCGTCCCGACTTGTGCCCGAGCAGGTCCTGCCGATCTTCAAACGACACGCCTGCTGCGCGCAATCGCCGGCCGAAAGTGTGCTTGAGATCATGCACCCGCACTCCGGGTAATCCCGCACGTTGCCGTGCTTTCCGCCAGGCGTTACCGTTCATCTTCCGGATCGCGTGTCCCTTGTAGGTGAAGACGAACGCCGGGTGTTGTTCCCGTTGTTCCTCAATAACCGACCCTGCGATACGATTCAGAACCACCAGGCGTTCCTCACGATTCTTGACCTGCGCCGCGGGTATCAGAAATACACTCGTGTGTAATTCCGGTACCTTGACTTCCCATTCCCAGCGCAGGCCACACACTTCTGCCTCCCGGCATCCCGTGTTGACTTTGAACAGTGCCATCCGTTGCAGGTGTGGTGGCAACTCCCGAAGTAATCGACCCTGTTCTTCCCAACACATCGGATACGGCTTGCGCCGATCCGCTTCAGGAAGAAATCGGATCTTTGGAGCTGTCTCCAGTCAGGTCAGTCCCGTTTGATCACGCCAGTCGTACGCAGCCAGATACAGTATGCGGCGAACGGCCTGCAGCGAGTAGTTGATCGTACGGAAACCGACTGCTTTTATATGCGATATTTGTAAACATGGCAATTTAGTAGTATATTTATATATTAATATAAAGTTATTGCTAAAAAAGCTAAATCTCACAGTTTCCGTGAAAGAAGACACATAGCCCGGATTCAATGCAAGCACCTACACAAATAACCGCGAAACATTTGTGGCTTCCGCTACTTGTGATCTTCGTGCTTTGTGCCGGTATCTCCGACCGAGTTCTCCGGGCAGATAGCCTGCTTCCGGAAATCGAACTCGAAGTCGGAGGTGAGCGCTCTTCTTCCGAAGGTGGTAATGCGATAACCGGTTTTCCGGTAGAGTCCCTAGTCGATCAATTCCTGTCAGTATCCCCGTACTATTCCGATTCACTGCCATCAGGCACTGGCAGTGATGCCTATCCAAGCAATATCACGCACGGTCCGCCCGCCCGGGTTATTCCTGTTTGACCGGCCGCGGTCAACACGACCGCATTAATTTCAAATCCGTTTGATTGTTGTGCTGCCGGGTGCGCGGTGCAGTCGTCATGTATGTTCCTGGAGTATCGTGTGAGTTCAACATCAAAAAATGCCCTGATCAAACGCCTGATCGGTGCTGCTGTCTTCCTGGGCGCTGGTGTTCTATTGACTGGCACAGTTCCGACCATGGAAATTGCCTGGGTTTCCTCGATATTGCTGCTGACAATTTACCTGTTTGTTTTCGAGATCCTTGAGGTCGATGTTGCCGCTATCTGCATCATGGTGCTGCTCGGGCTGATGACATTGATTGGCCCGTTGTTCGGCCTGGAGCATCCTTTCGTCGCCTCGCAACACCTGTTCGATGGTTTTGGCAGTAATGCCGTCATGTCGATTGTTGCAGTCATGATTATCGGTGCCGGTCTCGACAAGACCGGTGTGATGAGTCAGGTGGCCGGTATTATCCTGAAGTACGGCGGACGTACCGAAAAGCGCGTCATACCGCTAATCTCGGGTACGGTAGGTATCATCTCCAGTTTTATGCAAAATGTGGGTGCCACGGCCCTGTTTCTGCCCGTGGTCAGCCGTATTTCGGCGCGTTCCGGATTACCACTATCAAGGCTGTTAATGCCGATGGGCTTCTGCGCCATCCTGGGCGGGACCATCACCATGGTTGGTTCCAGCCCGCTGATCCTGCTCAATGACCTCATCCTGAACTCCAACCAGACGCTGCCGCCGGCGCAAAAGATGAGTATGTTTCACCTGTTTGATGTCACGCCCATCGGTCTTGCCCTGCTGGCCGCCGGTATCGTGTATTTCGTCCTGCTTGGCAAGTTTGTCCTGCCAACGGGACATGAGGAAAGCAGTACAGTGGCTTCGAACACCATGCGTTATTTCCAGGATGTCTATGGTATCGACTACGCGCTGTTTGAGGTCCAGGTGCCGGCCGGAAGCCCACTGATTAGCCTGAAATTCGATGATGTTGAAACGAGTTTTCACATCCGCATCGTCGCGACACGACGCAGTGACAACGAGACCCGCATCGGCCCGGGAGCTCTCGCACGTGATGTGGGCATCGAGGCCGGGATGGTACTGGGTATTTTGGCATCACCGCAGGATGTCGATGAATTCGTGGACAAGTATCAACTGGAAAGACACAGGAGCCTGGACAGTTTTGGCGAGAATCTCTCTGTGACCAAATCAGGTGTCGCAGAAGTAGTGATTCCGCCCGGCTCCGAGCTAATTGGTAAAACTGCCCGCGATGTCTGGATGCGCAAGACCTATGGCATTGCCATGGTTGGTTTGCATCGTGGTGGCAAGACCCTGCGCGAAGGTGAAGACATACGTAACCTGCCACTGGAAGCCGGCGATACGCTGGTGGTGCATACCACCTGGGATGCACTTGCCCGGCTTGAATCAGACCGTAATTTTGTCGTTGTAACCACTGAATACCCGCGCGAGGAAATGCGTCCACATAAAGTCGGCTATGCCGTATTTTTCTTTATCGTGGCGCTCGGTCTGGTGCTGTTTTCCGATTTACGCTTGTCTTTATCGCTGTTAACCGGCGCACTGGGCATGGTGCTCTCGGGCGTCCTTAGTATGGACGAGGCCTACAAGGCAGTCAGCTGGAAAACTGTGTTCCTGCTGGCCAGCCTGATTCCGCTGGGCATGGCGGTTGAAAACACCGGCACTGCAGCATGGATAGCACAACAGACGCTTGAGCTGCTGGGTGATGTACCTGTGTGGGTATTGCAGGGTGCACTTGCGGTGCTTGCGACACTGTTTACGCTGGTAATGTCAAATGTTGGCGCCACGGTTTTGCTGGTGCCGCTGGCGGTGAATCTTGCCCTTAGTGCCGGTGCAGACCCGGCGATATTCGCCCTGACGGTGGCAATCGCCACGTCCAACTCCTTCCTGATCCCGACCCACCAGGTAAATGCCCTGATAATGGGGCCGGGCGGTTACCTGGTGCCTGATTTTATGCGTGCCGGTGGCATCATGACGGTGTTATTTCTGGTTGTCATGTTGATCATGATGAATCTGGTTTTCTGAGCCTGACATGACGAAACTTAATTCACAGACACAGTCCGGTAGCATTTTAAAATACCTGGTCAAGACCATTGCCGGTATGGTCGGCTTCATACCAGTAACTGTTCTTGCGAGTGAAGCAGGGCATACAGGTACGCATGATTTGACCACCCACACGGTCGGCTATATTTCTCTTGCAATATTTGTACTTGCCTACCTTCTGGTTACAGCCGAAGAATTTACTCATCTGCGTAAATCCAAACCAGTGATCATTGCCGCCGGCCTGATCTGGGGCCTGGTCGCCTGGGTGTCAACACAATCCGGTCTCGGCCATGCAGCGGAAGCAGCTGCACGTCACAACCTGCTGGAATATGCCGAGCTGATGCTTTTCCTGCTGGTAGCGATGACTTATATCAACGCGATGGAGGAGCGCGAGGTATTTAATGCGCTGCGCTCCTGGCTGGTACGCAAGGGATTCGGTTTCCGTACCCTGTTCTGGCTGACCGGTATCCTGGCCTTCCTCATCTCGCCGGCCGCCGATAACCTGACAACGGCTCTGCTGATGGGCGCTGTGGTGCTGGCAGTTGGCGGAGACAATGCGCGGTTCGTCACCATTGCCTGTATCAATATCGTCGTCGGTGCGAATGCCGGTGGTGCGTTTAGTCCGTTCGGAGATATCACCACCCTGATGGTGTGGCAAAAGGGTATGGTGGATTTCGGTAGCTTTTTCGTCCTGTTGATACCCTCTGCCGTGAATTTCCTGGTGCCAGCTGCCATCATGCACTTTACCGTGCCCACCGGCCGTCCCGCGGTCAGCGATGAACTCATCCGGATGAAAGCGGGCGCGCGC
>JAOTTU010000139.1 GCA_029864225.1 Gammaproteobacteria bacterium
GCGACATGAACCACAGCCTTCAATAGGCTTGCATTATACAAGTTATTGAGTACAACCATATCTAATGCTTTTTGCATCCTTCAACGCAGAGGGGACCGCATTTAGCCCCATACCGTCACAGGTTGAGGTCGAATATGCATGGCGTCAATGAACGCGTTTGCACACGTACAGGAATGCCACCGGTCGAAGCTTGGTTATGTGGCATGTAATGGTGCACTACGCTGGCTGCAGCCGAATGTGGCAGGCCTGCTTCTCTGCTGGATACCCGCCTGCAGGGCGATAACAGCTGAATGCAAGCTGCAGCCTGTTACGCTGGGAGGAAGTCGATCGGGTAGGTAATGGTTATCTCTGTTACGTCCTTGGCACCAAAGTCGAACAGCTTGACGCGGCTTGCGATCTTCTTACCCAGATCAGGATCAGCCAGCTCGCTGGAGACCAGGTCGCAGCGAGTGACCATGCCGGAAGGTGCAATAGTCAGGCGCAATACGATTTTTCCCTTCAGACTGGGGTCCTTGCGCAGGGCACGATTGTAGACGCTGTAGATCGAGCCCTTGTTGCGGTCAAAGATCATCTGGATCTCCTCGATGCTGCGGCCGGCCGACTTGCTGCCCTTCCCCTTGCCGCCTGCCGTGCCACCCGGTGCATTGCCGCTCGGGCTGTGAACCTTCGTGGTGCTGCGTCCGGACAGTTCACCGCCGCCGGTATTGCGGCTCAGGTTCGCAGTCTGGATGCCGCCGCTGCCACGTGCGGTGCCGGCCGTCAGGATCGCACGTTCGGTCTTCTGTGCTGTAGCCGCACCCCGAGACAGTTTGCCGGTCTTCTCGAAACTGCTGGAGACCGTGTTTTGCCGCAGGTCGGAGAGCGAGTCACGCAGTGCGAGCAGTCCGGATTTCTCGGCCTGCTGGCGTGCCGTGACCACGGGCTTCACCGGCGCCGGTTTCTTTACCACGACCTTCTTCTTCACCGGCTGGGGGGGTTCGACCTTCTTCAGCAGCGGCTCCGCCTTTTTCTGCAGCGGCTGCGGCGGTGGCTTGAGCTCTTCCTTCTCGAAAATCAGCTGTGCGAGGCGTGGCGCCTCCTCGACCACCGGTTTTTCGATCTCCGGCAAGGGCAGAAACGGCATTATGATACCCAGCACGAGTGCCATCAGCAGGTTTCTGCGCACGTAGCGGTTGAAACGGGCATCGTCGGAGTTGGCAATGCCCCAGGACATGTCGTAGCTCAACACAGTGGCAGACATGCTCAACTCTCCAGCGGCTTCTGCAGTACAGCCAGCGAAATCCGGTTAAACCCGGCCTGCGTGCAGGTCGCCATGACCTTCTTCAGCAGGCGAAATGGAATCTCCTTGTCACCCATGATAGTCGCCTCGCGGCGTTGTTCCGGGTCAATGCCGGTATCCAGCGTTTCGCCGGCCTGTTCGATGAGCGCGGCCTGCAGCGCCTTCGAATAACTGCCCTGCTCTTTCATGACATTTGCCGCAGATACGATCACCTGGCCATGCAGCAGAATATTATCCTCGTTGACAATGATGGTGACAGTCACGCGTGGATGTTGCTCGGATATGGACTCCGGCAGCTCAACGGACCTGTGTGTCGGCAGGATTTCGCCGTCCGAGGCATTCACCAGCAGGAAGAACACCAGGATGGTGAAGATGTCCATCAGCGACACCAGGTTCAGTGTCATACCACGCCCGTGGCGCACGTGCTGGCGTTCCATGCGTTTGGCGCGTCTTGACATTTTCATTTGGTGGCTACCTTCGTGCGTGCAGCAGGGGCATCGCCGATGGAGATCTCAGGAAACAGTTCGGCGCTGATAACGCTACCGGCCTGCACCACGCGTGCGCTACGCACATAGTCCATCATCTGCACCACGGTTTCATAGTCGGTATCGGGTTCCAGCAGCAGTGTGGCATCCAGCTTGTCGGGGTAGCGTGCCTTGATCTGTTGTAACAGGTGCGAGAGCTGTTCATAGTCATGGTCGTCGTTTTTCAGCGGCAGGCGCTTGACCAGACCACCGTCGCGATCACCGACTTCAATCCCGTCCGCGCGCACGGTGATCTCCAGGTGGAATTCCTCCAGCATGTCCTGCTGCGCCTGGCCGGCGGCGGCCGGCAGGTTCAGTTCCAGGATGGTGATGCGCGAGAACACTGCCGTGATCAGCAGGAACGGAACCAGGATCACCATGAGGTTCATGAACGCGGTGATATTGATATCACCCGGATCCCGAGACCACCGGCGGCGCTTGAAGCGGTTTCTCATCAGGCCTTGCCTTCGAGCGGTCTCTCGGAGATGTTATTGAGGAACTTCACCACGGCCATCTCCAGGCTATCGATCAGCTGCGTGGTCTTGGTCTGCAGCACGGCGTAGATCAGCAGCAGCGGTATCGCGACCATCAGGCCGAACGCCGTGGTATTCATGGCGACCGAAATACTGGCGGACAACATATCGGCCTTCTCGGATGGATTGGCGGAGGCCACCGCTGTAAACGCCTGGATCAGACCGATAATTGTGCCGAGCAAGCCGAGTAGCGTGGCTATATTGGCGAATGTGGCCAGGTAGGCGGTACGTTTTTCGAGGTTCGGCACAGTCTCCATCAGCCCTTCTTCCATGGCAATTTCGACATCGTCACGGCGGCGCGAGGTCTTGGCACGGTTCAGGCCGTAACTGAAAATGTGGCTGATGGCCGAACGTGATTTCTCGGTCAGCATGGCCACCTGCAGGTAATCACCCTTGGCAAGGGGTGGGGCCAGTTTCTTCCACAGGCGGTTATTGCTGCTGCTTGCCGCGCTGAGGTAGATATAACGTTCTGCGGCGATGGCCAGACCCAGCGCCAGCACCAGCACGATCGGGTACATGAAAAAGCCACCCGACTGGAAAAACCCGACGAATGTGTTGTAGAAATCCATAGTGATACTCCTGTTGCTTCCCCGTAAATAACGATTCATTGCACAAGGGCGCGGGATATCCCTGCCCATCGGCATGGCCCGGTATGAGTTCAATAACCTTACATTCACTGCTCATTTAGGACTGTGAACTGCTTTGTAGTATTCGAGCTCCCGGAGGAACACGTCACGGTCAATGGGTGCAAGAATCTCATCGACAAGGCTGTTCATGGGGCGCGCAGACAGGTCGCCGGCCTCGGCCGATTTCCATGGCACGACATACAGGGCCTTGGGCAACTCCTGGTTACCGATAATGGTGGCGCCCTCCAGATCCAGCCTGTCGGCGGCATGAACACAGGTAGCAGACCAGAACAGTACGAGCAGGCATGTAACAAATCGCGGGTGCGACACCCACCGGCAGGTAAAGTGATTCAGATGTTTCATCGTTCTGCTCCGGTGGCAACATTGACCTTGCCGGTTTGTTTGCGTAACTCACTGATCCACGAAAGCAGCTGACTGTCTTCCGACTGCGTCAGCTGCTGGTAACGCTCATAGTGAACCAGTGCCTGCGCCGGGGTTGACAGGTAGCGGTCATAGAGGATGCCGAGGTTCCAGTGGATGTTTACATCATTCGGATTAATCTTCAGTCCCTCGTGATATATGAAGGCGGCCTCTTTCAGTCTGCCGCTGCGGCGGTACAGGATGCCCAGCTCGTTGTAGGCCACGACCTGACTGGCGTTGGCATCAATTGCCTTATTGAAGGCTGCCTCGGCACCGGCAGGGTCGCCGGTCTTGTTGCGCGCAATACCTAGATTTGTCCACGGTCCGGACAGCCGTGGTTTCGCCGCGGTGATCGCTACAAGCCTGTCTGCGGCAGCGTGCCAGTCATCGGCCTTCATCAATTGCAGTGCAGTCTGGAATTCACCCTCGACATCGGTAACGGTACTCGTTACCACTGCCGTGTTTTCCAAGCCAGGCGCCAGGGCATGTTCCTGCGGTGGTGCACTGGCGCAACCACCAAGCAGGACCACGATGGTCAATAGAAGTGCCTTAGCGTAACGCAGTGACATAGTCAGTACTCCTTTCCTGCCTGGCGTATTTGCCCGGCACCAGTTGAGCCAGCGCCTGAAGGCTTTTCTCGATCCAGGCGTCGTACATACCCGACTCGACACGTGCAGCATTGGTCTCGTGCAACGCAATGGCCTGTTCTTCAAACGGGTAGGCCAGGTCCTCCAGCAGGATGTTGTATTCTTCCAGCGCTTCGGTATTAAGATTTATCGGGCGCTCGGATTCCATCAATGCCTTGACGAGATGGGTGTAGAGTTGCGCGGTATGGTAGGCAGCGGCTGTGGTGACCTCGGCAACGTCATAGGCGGCCGCCTGTTTATACTGCGCCAGGGTCGACTCCAGGAGGTGCTTCTTGGCGGCGAGTGTCTTGTTCAGCGGGAGCCTCAGTGCAATTGCACTGTATTGCGTATTCTGTGCATTGGCCAGGGTCAGGCGCGCCTGTGCAGCCAGGTAACGCGTGCGTGCGGTCCGATCTCGGCCGGCCTGTGCATCGGCCGTGATGATGGCACTCAGCCACTGCTGCCACTGCCGGGTGTCGCCAACCGATTTGTACTGCTGCGCCACGCGCTGGCGTGCCTCGATGGCGGCGCCCGCCGGCTGCGGGAACTGATCGATGTAATAGACAAATACCGCCGTCGACTGTGCGGCTTGTCCGGCCGTTTCATACAGCTCACCAGCCTGCCACAGGGCGTCACTACGCAGCTTTGCTGCCCCGCTTCCGCGCCCGATGCGTTCAAATTCCTGTGCGGCCTGCAATGGCCGGCCGCTGCCGAGGTACGCGGTTGCCAGCCGCCGCGTAACCTCCGCCTGGCGCGGATCATCCGGATAGGCGTTGCGGAACTGTTCCAGTGTGCGGGTGGCAGCGGCATAGTCGTTCAGGCTCATCAGGCCAGCTGCGGCATCGTATTCCGCAGTGGCGACTATACTGGCGGTCGGTGTGGCACTGCGTACGCGCTGGAAGTGCCCTACCGCGGCCCGGGTGTCACCGGCGGCCTGCGCCGCTTCACCCTGTTTATAAATAGATGCTGCAAGTCTTTCTTTTAAAGTGGTTTTTTCTTTGATGCTCGCTGCC